>JAGWHH010000100.1 GCA_028866935.1 Microcaldota archaeon
CAATTTGGAGAACAGGTAAATGCTGCAGCACATCCAGTTCCACTGCATGGCGATGTGTGGCATGATATTAGAAATAAGTTCATAGCTTGTACTCCTGACAATAATGGTGCATTGGCATACCAGTATTGATAGAAAATAAGCAGATCGCCTACAGCAACAATAAGCCCTATTATGATTAACAGAATTGAAAGATTTTTGCTTGATGCCATGAAATTATCTAACGAAATAAAGATTTATAACTTTGTAATCAGCAACATCTGCTAATCAGTTTGAAATCTATGGAAAAATCATAAACACTTATTCTAGCCTCTTTATGATGTGTAAACTGGTCAAAACCCCAGTTTATACTTTCTATGAATATATTAATATTGCACCTATGACTGCAATTGTTGCTGCCATTACTTTTATCAGAAGTCTATCCCTTTCCTTAAGCAGTATGGCCCCGAGTATTACCGAAAGTATGACTTGTGTTGTCAATAACAATACAACAACTCCCCTGCTGGGTGCAACCCCATAGGCAAGGTAAGAGAACACAAAATATCCGAGACTCGTAATCCCCGCAAAAACCGTAGTTCCGAAAACTGGCAGAGAGTTCTCTTTTACCTTCTTTATATCAGAAATC
>JAGWHH010000101.1 GCA_028866935.1 Microcaldota archaeon
GAGATTGGGAAGAACACCCGTGGCGAAGGCGGCCAACTGGACCGACATTGACGCTGAGGCGCGAAAGCGTGGGGATCAAACAGGATTAGATACCCTGGTAGTCCACGCCGTAAACGATGCATGCTAGACGTTGGAAGGCTTAGCCTTTTTGTGTCGCAGCTAACGCATTAAGCATGCCGCCTGGGGAGTACGGCCGCAAGGTTGAAACTCAAATGAATTGACGGGGGCCCGCACAAGCGGTGGAGTATGTGGTTTAATTCGACGCAACGCGAAGAACCTTACCAGCCTTTGACATGTCCACTATGGGTCTTGGAGACGAGATCCTTCGGTTCGGCCGGGTGGAACACAGGTGCTGCATGGCTGTCGTCAGCTCGTGTCGTGAGATGTTGGGTTAAGTCCCGCAACGAGCGCAACCCTCGTCCCTAGTTGCCAGCATTCAGTTGGGAACTCTAGGGAGACTGCCGGTGACAAACCGGAGGAAGGTGGGGATGACGTCAAATCATCATGCCCCTTATGTCCTGGGCTACACACGTGCTACAATGGCCGGTACAACGAGCTGCGAGGCAGCGATGCCAA
>JAGWHH010000102.1 GCA_028866935.1 Microcaldota archaeon
CACGAATATTGTAGGAGTCGCGAGTCCTGTGTTGACCGTGACCTTTGATGTCAGCACGGAGTTCTGGGTTATATGCACTGTCGCGCTGTCCGATACGAATACGTTGGCGTAGAACAGGTTGTTGGATGTCCAGTAACTAGGCACGAGGAAGGTGTAGGTGTTTGATGATGTTAGTTGGTTGCCTATCAGGGTGTTGGTGACCGAGTTGTAGACCAGGAAGTTGTAGGTGTACGATGCCGTACCTCCTGTCTCGTATGCCTGGAACGACTCGTATGTCGAACCTGCGGTGACTACCGTGTTTGTGACCGCGATCGTAGGCGCCGCAAGCGCGGAATTCACTGTTATCTTTGATGTAAGAACGGAGTTGCCTGTCGCTGATGCGGTGTCCGTGACGAATACGTTGGCGTAGAACAGCGTGTTCGTGGTCCAGGATGCCGGGACCTGGAAGGTATAGGTGTTTGATGATGTTAGTTGGTTGCCTATCAGGGTGTAGGTGACCGAGTTGTAGACCAGGA
>JAGWHH010000010.1:0-17194 GCA_028866935.1 Microcaldota archaeon
GCTTTCGCCTGGCGGGAAATATTCGTAGAACCACTCTGGCGCCCCTGCACTGATGTATTGGTATGAACTGCATCCGTCAACGTTGCATAGTGACGGATACCTGCCTGACTGGTTCTCGATTACGTATCCCGTCTGTAAAAATCCCCCATTCTGCAGATTCTCACCTACCCAGAACCCTATGGAGCCTGTTATTGGGAGATCGTCTAAAATCGTCTGTATGCTTACTGATGCGCCGCTATTGAACTGCGTCGCCTGGCCTCCTCTGGCGCCAGACTGGAACCAGTACTGTGCATTTACGCACTGAAAAAGCAGCAAAAACGCAATGAATATCTTAAGCCCTTTCATATCCGATACCAATCCTATCCAATTCTTTTATCACGTGTGCCCTTGCACTTGAATTGATGCTCTTCCAGTCTATAACTGCGAGGTCTGGTCGCTCTGAGGACCGAGCTACAGCCTGTTCAAGCATGCTAATACTATCTACTTCACTGTTTATAATAGAATATTTAGGCATTATGTATGAAAAGGCATAGCCTTTCTCGATGGCAATGCTGGTAAATTTGCTCGGATAGTGGCCTCCGCCTATGCCTATTACAATTTTATTTACAGGTGTTGTGTGGTTTAGTGCGTCGTTGGCAGCTTTGTAAACAGCATCTGCAACTGCCTTTCCTGCTTCTTTATTTTCCATTGCCGCTCTTGTCCCACCAAGCTCTGCGAACATAGATGGAGTATTAAGTAAGGGGCCATGGTGCGTTGCCTCGTATGTCTTTTCTATTTCAATCTCTGACTTGTTCATGTTCTGCAATACTGAAAGCATAACGCTTGGAGCAGAGACAGATAAGGTTTGAGGCCTGCCCCCCAGCTTGGCTTCTTTTCCCCAATTTCCCATTGAATGAACAGTCATTGCGGGGACTTCTGATGCACTTGAGTGCTTGCTTAGGAATATTATCAGGTCTGCATGTAGATCATCAATGAAGTCGGCTTGTATTGGAGGAACGCCTATGCGGTAAAGGACGATATCTGAGCAGTCATCCCTTATATCGCCTGTCTCTTCAAGGCCGTACCTGTCTGCCAGCCTCGCAGATATATTGACAGATGCAGGATCTTGAGACGAGCAAACCAGCGCTATCATAATCAGATTTCAATGGCACTGGATATAAATATCTGCGTCGCTCTAGCAGATAAACAAGCTATATATTACTATCTGTGTCATTAACTTATAGCGGATTATACGGCTTGAGTGGAGGATATGTTCGAGCTAAAAATAGATAATGCTAAGTATTGGAGAGACTGCGTTGAATCAATAGTTAACCTAGTTGATGAAGGTTCTTTTAACATAACAAAGGAAGGCATTAGCCTAAAGGCTATGGACCCTTCAAGCATAAGCATGGTCGCATTCAACATGCCTGCAAAGGCCTTCTCAAAGTACTCAGTGGACAAGAACACTTCGATAGGCCTAAACATAGAGAACCTCAGCAAGATACTTTCAAGAACTAGGGATGATGAGGCCCTTGTAATAAGGGATGTAGACAACAAGGTACTGCTAGAATTCATAGGTCCGGGCAGCAGGAGAAGGTACAAGCTCCAGATGATAGACGTAAAGAAGAACGTTGAGAAGGAGCCAAGCGTAGTGTTCGATGCCCATGTTGAAATGGTTGGCGAACCGCTTAAGGACATGATAAAGGACGCGAACCTCATCTCATCATACATCGCATTCAAGGCGTCTAAGGACCAGTTCGCTATAAGCGCGCGTGGCGACTCTGGAGAGCTTGAGGAGCTTCACGAAAGGGAAGGCTCATTTATGAAGAAAGTTGAAGCTACAAAGAATGCAGACGCCACCTTCAACCTTGAATTCCTTGAGAACATGGTAAAGGCATGCCCTATTGGCACCCACATAAGCATTGATCTCAAGACAAATGAACCTCTGAAGATGACATACAAGATAGGAGAGGCAGAAATTGCATATTTTCTTGCTCCTTACATGGAGGAGTAGCATCCTAAAGTGGGTGCATGGATCTTGAAGAAAGGGTAAGGAAGACTGTTTCTCTCTTCAAAGAAAACATTGGGCTTATTGATGGCGTTACTCTTACAAGGGATGAGAAGCATATAGTCGATCTTGCGAAGATGTATGCAAGCGACACGGATTCCTGGATAAGGAAGAATGATTACGTAACTGCATTCTCAAGTATAGAGTATGCGCATGGGCTTCTTGACGCTGTGCTTAAGATAAAGGGAAAGGATCCTTATGGACATGATAAGTGAAGGCAGGGCCCGCGTATACTTAAGCAAGGATGTATTCTACAATCCGAAGATGTCCAGCCTCAGGGATATCTCCGTAACCTTCCTGAAGGCAGTGTCTGCAAAGAACAAGCGCGTGCTTGACGCAACTGCTGCAACTGGCGTGCGAGGAATAAGGTATGCTTTGGAGAGTGGCGCCAAGGAAGTCACGCTGCTTGACATGAACAGGAAGGCAGCCAAGATGGCACAGAAGAATGTAAAGCTAAATAAGCTTAGGCTAAAGGTCATAAACCAGAGCCTGCAGCAGTTTGCAAGCCAGCATAAAGGCAGCTTTGAGTTTATTGACTACGATCCTTTCGGCAGTCCTGCGCCAAACATTTATGACCTTATGAGGATCTCTTGGGACGGAACTATCCTTATGATAACTGCAACAGATACGGCAGTCTTGTGCGGAGCCCACGAAGCGGCGTGCGTGAAGATATATGGGTCTAAGCCACTGCACAATGAACTGTGCAAGGAAGCTGGGATAAGGATACTTCTTAGCTATACTGCAAGAATCGCATCGCAGTTCAACTTTGGAATTGCGCCTCTTCTGTCGATATCTGACATGCACTACATGCGTATATTCATCAGGCTCGACTATGGAGCTAAGAACGCCATAAACTCTGTGAAAAGCACTGGTTTTGGAACGTTCTGCAGGAAATGTTACCAGTTTAGGTTCAAGACGGGAATTGTAGCGCAGATTCCAGAGATGTGCGAAAATTGTGGATCTAAGCTTGAAGCTTTCGGAGCGCTGTGGCTTGAAAAGCTCCATGACAATCAGACAGTCTCAAAAATGGCCAGAATAAAGGGCATCCCTTTGATATCTCTTATAAAGGAAGAGCTCGACACGCCGTTCTTTTATTCAGTGCCAAAAATCACTAAGAACCTCCATCTTCCATCAGTGTCTCATTACAAAGTGATGGAGGCGCTGGCCAGGAAGGGAAAGAAAGCTACAGCGACCCAATTTGATGCGAACAGCATAAAGACAGACGCCGATTCTGAGGAGGTAATTGGCATTATTAGAGCCCTCTCTAAATAACTGGAATCCTTAATCTGTATGGCGCATGGCTAGGCTACCATCGTTACGCCTCTGAACGAAAAGGCGTTTGCTGGTTTTGATAAGTTGCCTATAACTGCGGCGCATTTTGTATGCTTCACGAAATCTATGCATGCTTCTACCTTAGGCTTCATGCTGCCCTCTTCAAACTGGCCGTCCATTGCATAGCTGTGAAGTCTATTTGCACTTATTTTAGCTATAAAACGCTGGTTACTTTTTCCGTAGTTTAGGAATGCTCCATCGACATTGGTTAAAATGAGCAGAATGTCTGCATCTATCTGCTTTGCAAGCAGCGCTGACACCCTGTCCTTGTCTATGACTGCGTCAGCTCTGGTTAATCCTGTTTTTGATTTTGTAACCGCTGCTCCGCCGCCTCCGCATGCAATTACTATCTTGGACTTCATAAGCCGCCTGATCAGATCTATCTGGACTATCCTCTTTGGGATCGGGGATGGAACCACATGCCTGTAACCGCCGATAAGTTTCTTGACAGCTAACCCTTTGGAGGTTAATTTATTTGCCTCGCTGTGCGTAAGGAATCTACCTATAGGTTTTGTTGGATTGTGGAAGGCATTGTCATTCTTGTCTACTATGACCTTTGTCTTTACTATCTTTACTATCCCGTTGGGATTCTTGCCGCTCTTCTTCAGGGCCTTTTCTATGACTCTCTTGAGCTGCATGCCTATTTGCACTTCTGTCTCCATCGTAAGTATTGATAGGTTTCCAGGGCTCTTCTCGAATAGCGCGCCAACCTGAGGCCCGTTGCCATGCGTGATGACAATGCGGTTGCCTTTCAGGTACTGCTTCACTATCTCCTGCGCCACTTTGTCAATGTATGGTGCGCCGCTTATTGCATTCCCTCCCAGAGCAATCACATAATCCAATATACCATCCTTACCATTTTAACTAAAGTTTTTTGACTATTTAAATACTTTTTGTGGAATTTTGACCAAACCCTTATATACCACTGAAACCATAATATATCGTTGGGAAGGAATTCAGAAAGTTTACGTTTAATGTGGATTCTAATGGAAGCCGATTTGGGGAAGGGCATGGGAGATGCGGGTCTGAAAGCCTTTGAGAAAAAGGTTGCAGGATCAGATAACTGTGAGTATACAGTCGAGAATGCGGAACGCAAAGATCTTGTATATCTGGTAGAAAACAGTTGTCTGTCGTGCAACAAGCTTATGGGCAAGTCTGAAGTCAAGGTAATACCGCCTAGATACATCCAGGAGCGAGACTACTACGTAAGCAGCGGAGCAGTATCGAAAAGGCTAATGTGCGTTTCTTGTTATAATGCACTGAAGACCGTGACAAGGACTAAGGTGAAGATAAGGCATGGGCAGAGCCTTACAACGAGAAGGAACTTTCTTATGAAAACAGTAATCAACAATCTGCTGCTGAAGTAACTAGTGCCCTCTAGCAAAAAAACAAAAAATGCAAGATTTAGACAGCTTAGCTGCACTACTTCTTGTGCTTTTTCTTCTGTCTCATGTCCGTTAGTATAATGTGGAAGTTGCTATCATACCCTAGGGCCTGCTTGAATGCATTGTGATCCAGGGTTATTGTGCTGTCAGAGTATGGATCATTTATGTAGAACGCATCCTTGTCGTATCCCTTCACCACTATCCAGTGGGGTGAAGACTCAAGATAGGGGTTAAGCGCATTTGCATCTATTAGTACAATCGGGATGCTGTTTGCTGATAGGGACTTCTTTATTGTGTTGATTGATATGTTGCTGTTGTACTCTTCCTCTACCTTTAGATCCTCAGACTTCTTCTTTATCTCATTGTATGATGCACTAAGAGTATCAAGATTCACATTTTCATAAACCGCAAGCTTTTTGTCGTATCCTTCGTCCTTAGTGTTGCTCACTATCTTTACCTTGGCTCCCCTCTTTGCTATTGCATATGCAAGGCCATACTTTGATCCGTGCCATACGCTTCCGTTGACTGCCTCTTGCCATACGTTGTACTCCTCTTCCTTCTTCATCTTGAATTCAGGCTTAAGATGATTGAGCACCATCAATGCGCATGCAGCTGAGCTTGTAAACTCCTCCGTCTGCGGATAATGCTCTATTTCAAATAGTACCTTGTCTTTTACCTTTGACTTGGACTGTGCCTGTTTCTTGCCCATCGCCTTTTTAGGCCTTGGGGCTGGTCTTGGTGCCTTCCTAGCAGAGTTCTTGTTTATTTGGCGTTTTGCCATCTTTACCACTATTTTAAATGATGCAGGGAGAGAGATTTGTTCAATAAAAATTTATTTTTGAACTCCCGTAGGCCTAAGCCAACAGATCTTGAGTCTGTCGCGTTTGACCAGGCTCCGCCATCCCTGCAACACCTACTAATTATAATGCATTATATTTAAAGGTTTTACAGCGCATTTAACAGCGCCTATTTATAGTGCAATCTCTGATATATATAGTTTGCTATCTGAATTTTACAACGATTTTGGGTATTTTATGGAAGTAAAAAGACTTGACGGCAACAGATTTATCGTCGAAAAAAACGGCCAGATGAACACGAATGTTAGGCTCTACACCAGTGAAATGATGCTTGAAAAAATAAAAAAGGACAGGACAATTCAGCAGGCAATAAACGCAGCAACACTTCCGGGCATTGTTGGAGATGTTCTTGTAATGCCAGACGGCCATGAAGGGTATGGATTTCCTATCGGAGGTGTGGTTGCTTTTGACGCAGATAACGGAGTCATCTCCCCTGGAATGTGCGGCTTTGACATAAATTGCGGCGTGAGGCTGATAAAGACAAATCTTGAAGAGGATGAAGTACGAAGCAGGATACTCAAACTTTCTGATGCACTTTTCAAAAATATCCCAAGCGGAGTAGGAAGCAAGATGAACATAGGGCTTGGAATCAAGGATCTTGAAGGCATAGCTCAAGAAGGCGCTTCTTATATCATAAGAAAGGGATTTGGGCTTAAGGAGGACATTAAGCACATAGAAGAAAATGGTGCAATGATGCAGGCTGACTTCTCAAAAGTAAGTAATGATGCAAAGTCAAGAGGCTTGCATGAGCTTGGAACGCTTGGAGCTGGGAATCACTTCCTTGAAGTCCAGAAAGTGGATAAGGTACTTGATGAACGTATAGCTAAGGCGTATGGGCTGCATGAAGGTCAGGTGGTGGTCATGGTGCATACGGGCTCAAGGGGTTTCGGCCACCAGATATGCAGCGACTACTTAAGGACGCTTGCTGAGTACAGGCACAAGCACGGCATAAGCATAGTGGATCCCGAGCTCAGTTATGCAGATATCACAAGCAAGGAGGCTGAAGACTATCTTGGGGCAATGAGAAGTGCGGTGAACTATGCATTTACAAACAGGCAGATCATTACAAACTCCATACGTAAGAGCTTTGAAGAGACATTTGGAAAAGGGGCTGATGAGCTTGGCATGGACATACTATATGACTTATCGCACAACATCGTAAAGCTTGAAGAGCATGAAGTTGAAGGCCGCAAGAGGGCAGTTTATGTACATAGAAAGGGGGCCACAAGAGCATTCCCGAAGGGCCAGGACGAAGTCCCTAAGGCATACAGGGCAGTTGGACAGCCAGTCCTGATTCCTGGAAGCATGGGCACTGCCAGTTATGTGCTTTGCGGGGCTGATGGATCAATGAAGGAGACTTTTGGATCTGCATGCCACGGTGCTGGAAGGGTAATGTCAAGGCACCAGGCGGTAAGAGAGATACCTGCAGAAAGGACTTTCGAGTCGCTACGGAAAAAGAACATAGAGATAAGGATAAGGACAAGAAAGCTCGTAAGTGAGGAAGCTGAATGGACATACAAGGACGTTGATGAAGTTGTCAGAGTCGTTGAGAATGCAGGCATAGCCGTACCTGTATCAAGAAACGTGCCGATTGCAGTTGTAAAAGGTTAAAATATCAGAATTTTACTTAGGTTGTAGCGTGATTGGATGATTGCAAATAAGAGCAGATTAGATTCCATTGTGCTGGGAACCGGCCAGGGTGTCTTCTTTTTTCGCACGCCCTTAACATCGGCCATGAATACTTATCTAATCTTAATATTATTAGGGTTTGATGACGGAGATAGATATGAACGACTTACTTTCAGTGCGTTCTGACAAAGGGGTTACACCTTATGGTAATCTCTTGGAAGAGGATTTAAATTCAGCAAAAGGAGTCTTTCTTTACGTCTGCAGACATCTACAATGCGAGTTTGCCTTTGAAATCTAGGTATTCTAGTTCGCTTGCATCAATACCCTCCCTTCTCAATCTAGCTAAAAACTTCGCATCAGGTAGGATCAAAAAGGATTCAACTGTTAGGATCATGAACGGATCCCTATCAGATTTGGCCTTCATGTATTCATATCTGGGAATAATTCTTTGGTTAAGGGAATAGCTAAATGCCACTGGAAACCTCATGACTAGCTCTTTGGCATCAAGATTTGCGTGTCCTTCGAACCAATCAGTCTTTTGTCTATAATTTTCTACGCTTAATCCTGCCAATTGAGGAAACTTTGCAACTGCATGCCCATACTGCTCCTTTGTAAGTCCTAACGCGCCTGCAGATTCAGTATGGTTTTCTGCGCTTAATCCTGCCAATTGAGGAAACTTTGCAACTGCCTGCCCATACTGCTCCTTTGTAAGTTCTAATGCACCTGCAGATTCAATATGGTTTTCTGCGCTATATCCTGCCAATTGAGGATGCTTTGCAACTGCCTGCCCATACTGCTCCTTTGTAAGTCCTAACGCGCCTGCGGATTCAATATGGTTTTCTACGCTTAATCCTGCCAATTGAGGATGCTTTGCAACTGCCTGCCCATACTGCTCCTTTGTAAGTCCTAATGCACATGCGGATTCAATATGGTTTTCTACGCTTAATCCTGCCAATTGAGGATGCTTTGCAACTGCCTGCCCCTACTGCTCCTTTGTAAGTCCTAATGCACATGCGGATTCAATATGGTTTTCTGCGCTTAATCCTGCCAATGGAGGATGCTTTGCAACTGCCTGCCCATACTGCTCCTTTGTAAGTCCTAACGCGCCTGCGGATTCAATATGGTTTTCTACGCTGTATCCTGCCAATGGAGGATGCTTTGCAACTGCCTCGAGTAGTTCTTCAGTTCTTAATCCACAGCTTTCAACAAAGAATTTTATACACTGAACAAGCGTCTCGGCTGTTGGTCGCGTGTACGACCATTTTTCAGTAATTTGAATGCCCAAATTTTCTAATAACTTATCGGATTCTACAAACCTGCTTCTTCCGTTGTTAGAACTCTGCGCGTCTAATCTCATGGCTAGACCCAGTGCAGTTTGTAGATCCTGCCTTTTTATCGCCTCTGATATTTTAAGTGTGGTTGAAACATTAACACCTTTCTTTAGTGGGGTTTATTCTCATTTAAATAGTTTCCTTGTAGTCTAGAACAAGCCTTATAGATAGATAATTATTTGCGCTCAGGCCGTCAAGAAATCCCCCATTCTTAACGTCGAAGAGCAATAACCTTTATAAGACCATTTAAAAGCCTTTTTTCTTGTTTCAGGCCTTGCAAGCAAACTGATTAGTTATCTGGGATTATTATAAGGCATAACACCTTAACGAGGGCTTGCGAATATTTTCTCAGAGTCGGCAAGGGGGGTAGGACTTCTTGTTTTGGGTGCGCAGACTGGCAAGGTATCTTACTTAGCATACGGGACATTTTGCGCAGTGGGCGCGGCGTGTTTAACGCATAAGGAAGTAAAGGAGCTAAAGAGCTCAAGGCGAGCTTAGTCTTTTTGTTTGTATAGACTTGGATCTTCCATCTCTGCTATTACATGGAGCATGCCTGAATGCGGAAAGAGCTGCGGGAAGTTCCCTCTCGGAGAGCCAGTCTTCTGATCCACATGCTCAGAAAGAAGGAAAAGGTCGGTTGATGCTTTTGTAAGATTGTCTATTATCTTCTCTGCCTTGCGCCTTTCTCCTAGCCTTAGGTATACCCGTGCAAGCCATGTAGTTGGTAGCGTGAACGGATGCGCTGCATTTCCCATGAAATCGGACTTGTATCTGAGCATTAGGCCGCCCTCAACAACCAGATCCTTCTCCAATCTTTTAAGTGTGCCTAAGAAGAGAGGGTCCTTTACATCTATGAATCCGTACAGCGGGAGAGTCAGCAGCGCCGCATCTACCTTGTTTGAACCGTAGTACTGCACGAAGCTGTTCAACTCTTTTGAGAAGCCATTGCTCATTACATCGCTCTTTATTTCTGCAGCAAGCTCTGACCACTCTCTGGCTTCTTTCTTGTGTCCAATAATGACAGCCATCTTAGCGGCCCTGTCAACTGCGACCCATTGAGTGACCTTTGTGTGCACAAAATGCTTTGGCTCATCACGTTCCTCCCAAATGTTAGTGCTGGCAAGGGACCATGATCTTTTGATCCAGCTGCATGCAGACTCTATGAAGAGCCAGTTATCTGATATATAGCTCTTGTCGTTTGTCTTTCTCAGATAAGCGTACAGTGCTGCCATAAATGCGCCCTCTGTATCAGTCTGGACTTGCATGTATGCGGCATTTCCTATGCGCACCGGCTTTGAATTCTTATTGCCGCTCAGCCAGTTCAAGCTCTGCTCTTTAGGAGGCGCGGTGCCATCAATGGCATATAGGGGATGGTCAAATCCTTTTGATGAGGGATCGATTAGGCTCATCATGAAGTCTAGTATCCTCCTGGCTTTTGCAGCGTGACCTATGTTTACAAGCGCTTCAACTGCATACGAGGCATCCCTAATCCAAAGGTACCGGTAGTCCCAGTTCCTGCTCTCGCCCACAATTTCAGGCAGAGATGTTGTAGGTGCAGCTATTATCGCCCCTGATGGCAGATACATTAGGCCCAATGATACAAGTATGGATGATGTATATATTCCTTTGAACTTTGCTGATACCTTATTGCCGATCATGACCTGTTCTTTCCAGTATTTAGTCGTCTTCTCTAATGCGTCGTATGGTTGAGGAAAAACAAAGTTCTTATTTCTAAAGATCCCGTTTGATAGGTCGCTTGAATACATAGCAAACATGTAGCCCTTTCCTGGCTGAAAGTGCAGTGTGCCGTTATCTAAGAGCCTGTATCTTCCATCTATGCTCACTTCAAGGCCCTCGGCAGAATTTGTGCTTTCGAAATAGAACCCGTGGTCTTCTACGTACTTTGCCTTAGTATTAGTCATGCCATAGTTGAACATAGGCTTTATGTCGGCTAAAAATGGCACACGTGACTCGTATACGCGCATTATCCCGGATATCCCAAGCGGCATGAAGTCGGTTACCTTCAACTTGCCATCGCTTGTGGTATACACGTTCTCTGCCACAAGGGTGTCGACTATGTAACTTGTCCTAAGCGAATACTTGCTTTCTGGGGCTATTGAGAAGCATCCGCCTTTATTCTCGTCTAGAATCTTTGAGAATAGCGAAGGCGAGTCAAATCTTGGGGCCGGAAACCAGATTATGCTTCCTTCATTCTCCAGCGCGCAGGTTATGCCGTTTGACAAGAACACTAGTTTTCTGTCAGTTTGATCTTCCAATGAATCGCCCCAGCAGGTCATCTTGCTGCATGACTAAGGCCCGAGGCCGCGCTTATGTTCCTCAGGTAATCAGTATAGTATGATGCCATTGGCATCAGCACCTTTTCAGTAAGGTTTGAAAGCACGTATATTGCACTGCCAAAGTCCTTCTTTTTTGCCAGATACTTTGCGTAGTAGTAGAAAAGATTGGCGCTTCCAAGTGCATCATCCACATCAGGGGGCTTGATTGCATTCTTTGCATGGTCTGTAGTCTCCATGTCAAAGACCATGCGCGCATACTTTGAGAGCGTTGCACCCTCCTTTGCGCTGTTTAGCTCTATCATCTCTGTTGCTGCATTCCTATATCTCTTGAGCTTTATGTTTGACATGACCCTCAGGTACAGGGTCTGTGGACCGGGAGATGCGTTTGCGCTTGTTATCTTCAACGTCTTGAAGAGATACTCCTTTGACTTTGAGATAAGCGCCATTGCGTTGTACTTGTTTTTCAGTTGCTCGTCGCTCCTGTTATCCGCATTGCTGTACATGAACCCGCCCTGTGTGTAATCAACATCGCTGTACACAAAATCTGAAAAGGCCTTGTAGTAAGTTGAGGCGCCGTAAAGGAGCATGGGATTCTTTGTAGCGGCCAGCGCATCTGCAAACGGCACGCCCTTTTCCCATTTGTAATCCTTTGCGGCATTCTGCATGCCTTGCATTGTCCTTTCTATGTCAGAGTTTGCATTGACTGAGTTGAGTGATTCCTTGGTTACATAGGATTCGCAGAAATTGCAAAAGGACTCATTTGCATTGATTAAAGTGGTGTATACAACTGCGCCGCAGCTTGCGCAGACAAGATTTGAGGCGTGTATCTCATCCATCAGCCTCAGATAGTCAACAATCCGCATGATTAAAATCTGGCATCAAAGATATTAAATGTGCGCCTGCTGGCTGTGCAATTGCATTTATTTTATGTGGCTTGCTATAACTGAAGCCAATGCAGTGATGTTGACGACCTTGCTTGTGTTGAGCATCGAGAGCTGCGTGAATACTGTTGTATTGCCCTTGTATCCGATAAGCCTTGCTCCATAGCTTATTATGTTTCCTGGAAGGTTTGTTGAGGCCGAGGAGTAAGAGTATACCATTCCTGAAGCAGAAAGGTTTGAGCCAACTGAAACGTTAGTGAGATTTTTGTCTTGCTTAAGCTTGGTAAGATTGAACGTTGCATTGTAAAGGTTAATGCCTTCGCCATATACTGCCTTGGGGTTTGTGCTGATAAGCATAAATTCCTGGAGTCTCGAAGCGGCGTCTTGGTAGCCCATCACGTTTACTGTTGCATTGGTGCTATATGCAACGATATACTCTGAAGTAATGTTGTACCCCAATCCGTTTGGTATCAATCCGGACAAGGTAACATGGAGCTGTGCTGGTGAATTTGATTCGTATGCAGAATAGCCAGACATCCCTATTAGCGAGTTTGCTTGAGATGGAAGAATAAATCCGCCATATGAACTGACATTTATCAGCGTTGGGTTTACGTAAGTGGTGTTTGTAGGTACTGTGGATTGATAAGGCTGCGTGCTTACTGAGTTTAGATACCCTGGGCCTGCGCTCTGCTGCTTTGATATACCATTGTTAATCCCTGCCTGGTATCCGAAAGAGTATGCAAGATAGGTTACTACCACAAGTACTATGATAAAAGCGGCCAGAATTACAGTAAGGGGGTACTGCTGCTTTGGCTGATGTTCGGTGCGGTGATGATGCACAGTTGCTCCCTGATGCATATGAGTTTGATTGTGTCCATCTTCGGCCATTAAAATCCCAAGGATAAATAGGTATGATTAATTATCTTTATAAGACTATGTGGTCATTTCGCCAATTTATAGCTTCTTTAAGGTAACAAAAAGGTGCATTTTATCATAAGGTTCTATGTCTATCTCCTCAAGCACCTTAAAAGTTCCAGATACATCCTTAAGAAATTCCTTGAAGACTTCGTTTGGACTTCTTGTTATGTCTATGCTCTGGGATTTTATTGCAACATAGGCATAACCCCCATTTTTGAGCAGCTTTGAATTCTTTATCAGTATTTCGCTTTGGTCCTTGGCAGCTATGTCTTGGTATATGATGTCAACTTCTCCAACATCTGCCCCATAGCTCTCAACATTTCTTGCGTCCTGAAGTATTGGCAGCATGTTCACCCTTACTTCGCATGCCTTGAGCAGGTCTCTCATGCTCCTTTCTGAAATCTCTACACAGTATACCATCCCGTCATTACCAACAACATCGCTGACATGGCTGCTGGTTGTACCGGTAGCTGCGCCAAGGTAAAGTACCGATGACTCCTTTTCAATATGGAACTCTTTGAGCCCGTTCATTATTGCGGCTGCAAGCTTGGATCGGTATGGATTCCATAGCCGGTATTGCGCATTGTCAGTAGTAACTAGCTCCTCCCCATATACCCTGTTTCCAGGGTATATCGAAGCTGTGGCAAGCTTGCCATCCACCTTAAATACGCCGTAAAAAAGCTTATCCACTTTCATTCCTAACACTATTGATGACTTATTATCGTGCGTTACATTTTATATCTTTACGTGATAAAATAAAGTGATGTCATGGAATCCTTGGCGACCGATAAAGTACTCATGGGGATTCTCAGTATAAGCAGGGAGTCGCAGACGCCAAAGGACCTAGTAAATAAGTGCGCTGACTTTCTAAAGGGCACATATGGCGTAGAACAGGCCATAATAAAGGACCCGCAGCAGGGCAAGCTGGGCTCTGTTGATGAATACACGCTAAATACAACAAAACCTTTTATAGACAGCAACCTGAGCAGCTACTCTACTTTTGCAGAACTAATAGAATACTATAATAGGGGATTCAAGTTCTGCGCAGTCTTGCCTATTGTAAGGGAAGGCAGGCCCTTTGGCACTATAACGCTATTGTCAAAGGACGGCACGAGATTGCAGGCATACCAGGATTCGTTCAGTGCGATAGCAGCACTGGTAAGCGCAGAGGCGAGCGTAAAATTTGAGCGTGACAAGAGTCTTGGCCTTGCAAAATACTTTGACGCTTCATTCAACAGCACATATCCGCAATTCCTTGTAGATGCAGTTGGAACTGTAATAAAGGCAAATAAGTATTCGTTGAATTCGTTTGAGAGGAGCCAGAAGGACATCTCTGGCGCAAACATTGCAGAGATCTTTGAAATCGGTAAGGAGGATGTGGCAAAATTGCTCAGCGGATCAAGTATAGTCTCATATGGAAAGGCGCAGAGGAACAGCATCTTTGAGTTATATCCAAGCAGGATAAACGAAAACCTCATGCACGTGCTTGTCAGCGAGGTAAGCGGAATTAGGAATGCTCAAGTGCGCGAGAAGCTCATGGGCAACGCCGATAACGAAGTATTCATGATGCTGGATCCTGACAGGAAGGTAACCTGGGTTAGTGCAAATGCGGACAAGGTATTTAGAATATCAAAAGACATGCTTATAGGCAAGAGCATCTTTGACTTTGTTGCGGATGCGGACAATGTAAAGAAAAGCATGTTGTCATTTACCGGCAAATATGTAAACTACCTGAATTTTGATTTTGGAAATAACATCAGGATAGGCGCGCGGTTTACGTGCTATAAGGATGGGGATTCCCTTTCCTGCATAGTAGCCAAGGACTATGAAAAATATGTAAAGGAGCTTGTGGATGACGCAGAGGAGCTCATAGACCTGTCAAGCGACAGCATAATACGGATTGATCCGTCAGGGTATATTTCCACATTCAATAGGAGCGCGGAGCGGCTCTTCAAGCTTGGAAAGGAGATGAAGGGGACGCAAATATATTCGTTGTGTGCTGACCCGCAGAGCCAGAACCGCCTATCTAATTCGCTGATAATTGCAAAGACAAACGGAGTAGTTGGAGATGTGTTTCTCAACATGGTGGATTATGACAGGAGCACAGAAATACCGTGCCAGCAGACCATAAAGTCCCTGGTGGATGACAAGAATAGTGTGGTTGGATATCTTGTGATCTCAAAGGAGCTGCTGAGCAAGAAGCAGTTTGAGCGTGTTCAGGATGACCTTGACAAGGCGCTTAGGGAGGTTGACAGGCTCAGTGGGGAGAGCAGCCTGAAGTCCCAGTTCATCTACAACATATCCCATGACCTTAAGACCCCGATTACCAATATAATGGGGTTCTCCAAGCTTATGCTAACAGACAACTTCGGAGAGCTCACAAAGGAGCAGAGAGATTACATACAGATAATATATGACGAGTCTGAGAGATTCCTGCAGCTTGTAAAGCAGATCCTTGACGTTGCAAAGCTTTCATCTGGAATAGTGAAGCTTGATTACCAGGCAGTTGACCTTAAGGAAATCGCGCAGAATCCGAGCATAAAGGCGCTTGAGGAAGCATGCAAGAACAAGGGTCTTGAATGGAAATGGGACATCGACTATACTGTTCCTCCATTTAAAGCGGACCCTAACCGTCTTATCCAGGTATTTTCAAACCTTATCAGCAACGCGCTTAAGTTCACAGAGCAGGGCGGCATAACAATACGCGCATACAAGAAGGGCAAGTACGTGCGCATAGAGGTAAGCGATACTGGGATAGGGATAAGCAAGGAGGACAAGACAAAGATATTCAAGAAGTTTTACCAGCTCAAGAGGGGGCTGATTAAGCAGGAGGGATCTGGAACAGGGCTTGGGTTGTCAATTGTAAAGGAGGTAGTCAGCCTGCACAATGGGAAGAAGGGAGTCATATCAGAGATAGGCAAGGGGAGCACTTTCTGGTTCACTATCCCTATAGACCCAAAGATGAAGAAGAAGACCATGCAGTACAACAAGGAGGATTCACAGGAACAGGCTAAGGAGCAGGCTCAAGGCACGTAGAGCTCGCATGGGTTTGATGACTGGTTGAATGCCTGGTACTGCGTAAGTGCATCCGAGTATGTCATTCCCTGGAATATTCCTTCAAAAGTGTAAGTCTTGACAAACTTGGTTGTGGAGTTTATCTCAATTACTAGAGAAGGCGTGTTTCCTATGCCAATGACTGCGACGTAGGTAATGTTGTAAAGAGTGGCTGAGAGCTGCTTTATGCTGGAAACTATTGATGTTGGAGTTGCAATGCTCACATTCTGGAATGTGTTTGGGCCCTTAGGCGAAGTCTGGTGCTTTGTAATGTATGTGCTGTTGTATGTGGATGGAGTGCACTGTGATGCTTCCTTGAGGTAAAGCGTCTTGTAGTTGTTGGCAAGAACGCCGTATATTGAGCTGTTTGCATCTGCAAGAGCTGTGCCTGACGCGTTGAGCTTAGGCACTGTCGTTGTAGCCTGGATAGTTGTGGTCTGCTGCGGCGATGTGGTCAATGAAGGGACAGTGGTTGTTGGGGCTGTGGTCTGGCCAACTGATGATGAGCCCAGCATCTGAAGCGATGCAGGATGCAGATTAAGATTATGCGGTATGTAGTAGAGCGACACTATCGCTCCTGTTGCGGCGCTTGATATCAAGGATATCTGCAGGTCTGCTGCTGAGCCGCCGTATACGCTTACATTTACAACAGTGCCCTTCTGCAATGGCACAACAAAGATATTGTTTTCAAGTACAGGAAGCTTGCTCAAGTATAGGGTTGCGCCAGATCCTGAAGATGATGCAAGGTACAACGATGCAACTGAGTTATTGTCAGGCAGCTTGAAGTTGTAAGTAGAATTAAGGTTGATTGTGACGGTATTGTTTGAATTTATTGTCGCTACCCCTGATGGCTGTAGCAGAAGAAATGCGATTACTATTACAACAACTGCTATTGCAACATTTCTTACGGATATTATTGACGTCTGTTTTGAACCAAGCCCGGGCTTGGAAACGTTTTTTCCTAAAGTTGTTTTCCCTAGAGCCATCTTCCCAGCTATCTATAATTTAGCAAAAAGCCTTAAAAACGCTTGCAGAATTTTCATTTGCGCATGGATCATTGTTTTAAGGCATGTCTGACCCGACGGTTGATGCGAGCATGCTCTGGTTCACGATGTTGCTGGCAAGGGCAACGTTGCCGCTTACAACTACGCTTGTAACTTCATTGTCCTTGTATCCTATCAGATAAGTGTAACCTACAAGTAGCCCTCGCCCTTTTGCTAAGAGCGCAGTGTATGTCATGCCATTTGAGGTTGCATTTGCAGCTAATATCACAGGTGTTTCATTTGTCGAATAAAGTGATGATTCGTAGCCTTTGGTGAGTGTGCTGTAGAGGCTTTTTGCCATTAGGGACTTGTACACCTGTTCTGAGATGCTTCCATTGAGTGCAGTGGTGTAGTATTGCAACCATGCCCCAGTTATGTTGTAACCTGCAAACTTGCCTCCTGGAGTCGTGTTTATTCTCT
>JAGWHH010000010.1:17204-22565 GCA_028866935.1 Microcaldota archaeon
GAAGTGAAATACTGCCCATTTGGACCGAATAATTTCATGGATTCTGCTAGGCTCAGGTAGTTCTGGCCTGGACCTCCGCCAAAGTTTGGAGCTGCGGATGAATTGATCGCGTTGTGAGGCACTAGCGGAAGTGTTGAATTTGTCTGATTTTTAACAGAAGGAACATTGGACGGATTGATGGTGTTTGAAGCATTATTGTTTACTGTGGCAGTTATGTGCACCTTGCTTCCTGGACCAGATATCTCTGCGGTAGTTGTGGCTGGGGGGCTACCGTGATTGTGGGTGGTAATCAGCGCTATTGCCAAAACAACAACTATGATAGCAATTGCAGCAACTGCAACAACGATTTTATCTGGCATACTCTGATTTCATCGTAGGATTATAAAAATATGCTCATTGATAGATGATTGAGGGCGATTGGATGGAAAATCCTGGAGACATAAAGGCAGACATAGTGTCAATGCTGAACGATAAGCAGCAGGTAACATATGGGGAGCTTAGGAGTTTTGCAATTTCAATGAATGTTGGTGAAGAGGCGCTCAAGAAGAACCTTAAGGAACTTGAGGGTGCAAGCGCAATAGCATCGAGAAGCAGCGGTGGCATACTTACATATTACATATTGCAGAATGAGCCAGCATTAAGAAGGATAATGGTTGTAGAAGATGACAAGAACATAAGCAAGCTAATGGCACTCACTCTTGGCAAGAACTTTGACATAACGCAGATCTATGATGGGAGCGAGGCCCTTCAGAAGATAAAATATGAGAAGCCTGACCTTGTCGTGCTTGACCTTATGCTTCCCGGCATGGACGGACTTCAGATATGCCAGACCATAAAGAAGACTCCGACACTTAGCGATACAATAGTAATAATAGTAAGCGCAATGGATGCGACATCGAACAGATTCAAGGGGATAAAGTACGGCGCAGACTATTACATAAGGAAGCCGTTTGATCCTGTGGAGCTTAGGAGCCTTGTAACAATATTCCTAAAGAAAAAGGGAAAGAAGTTCGACCCTCTAGTAGACCTTCCAAATGAGGACAAGATATCTGATGCAGTTGAGAAGGCCGTAAAGGAGACGGAGAGCGAGTATGAGATAGGAAGGCTTAGGGTAGATGGGCTTGCAGAGTTTGCAAGAAGATTCGGAAATGAGTCAGCAGTCACAATACTCAGGCTTGTGTCGCAGTTGATGCAGGACAAGGTTAGGGAAGGTGGGTCAAAGGCCTTTGTTGGATTCCTTAATGGAGATGACTTTGTGCTTGCGGGAGATAAGGAGGCAGTAGGAAAGATAACCAGCGAGATAGTATCGGAGTTCTCTGCAGTATTGCCGTTTGTATACCAAAGTGAGGGATACAAACCAATAGAGCTTGGAATAGATGACATGTATGGGGCAGAATCACCTAAGCTTGAGCTTATCTACACCCCGATAGAGAAGGACTTCCTTATCGAAAGAAGGAAGGAGGTTCTGAAGGGCAAGAGCACAAAGACAGACATAGGCTCATACACTTACGACGAGCTTAGGAAGATGCTTGGCAGCGAGGAGCTTGACATTACAATAACAAGGACTGATGACGGCGTGCGCCTTTCAATAGGAAAGGGTGGGGAAGAGGGTAAGTAATTATCTTCTGCCCTTATTGCCAGACTTCTTAGATTCAGGCTTGCTTGCTTTTTGCCTAGGCTGAAGCTTTACTGCCGCCTCTCCGGTTGTGCTTTCTAGAAGCTCTCCAATATGAGCGTCATCTTCAGGACGGTCCGCAGAGCTGTTTAGCAGCGCTTCGCTCTCTATTATGCCCTTTTCGAGTACCCTGTATATTTCCTGAGACCTGTTGAACGATTCGAGTTTTCTTGATGCCTTTGCATCTGGTTTCTTCGCCATGTTTACCCATCCAAGGTATCATTAATGTGTGCAAAGGTTTATATATTAAATTATTCTGCAAGAAGCTGCGTTGTAATTCCACTTTATTCCCAAATCCCAATATAATTTCATTGGGAGATGAGATAGTTTCAATTCCTGGGCCAGACCATCATGCCTTAGCCATTGTTTCAAGGTCGATTTTGGGATAATTGGAGAGCTTGTAACGCCCAATAAATCAATATCTATTTATATAGCTAAAAATAAAGCGATATATGCCTAGTCCCATCGTCTAGCGGCCAAGGACCACGGGCTTTGGACCCGTGTACGCCAGTTCGAATCTGGCTGGGGCTATTCATGATTTACTTACGTTTGGCAAGGGTTTATATAGAAGCTGGTTCATAGTACTATTGTGGTAAAATGGTATTAGAGCAGGGAACAAGAAAGACAATAACGCAAACAGACTTCAAGAGAATCAAGGCAGAATGCCAAAAAGCGATAGACACAGAATACAACAAAAACAAGGGCTTCTATCATAAACCTGGGACTTCTGGGTTTGCCTGGATTCGATTCAGTGGAGTAGCAACAAAGAATCAACTTGAAAAAGCAGGCTTCAAAATAAGCAAGGCTCATCCTACTGGCTACGTGATTGTAGTGAACCTGAATAGTCTATACGAGATTCAGCCAGGTCTTACGCAAGAAGGAAAGGCAGCGTATTGGCAAAGCATTAATTTAAAAGAAGCTGTAGCAGAAAAAGCAGCTAAAATACTAAAAGAAGAGTTTGGAATAGATTGTTGGGCTGGTTCTGGATTAGATTAAGGTGAGCAAATGTCAAAGGCTGTGACAGTACAGAAAAGAAGCCCGTACGCAGAGCGAGAAGTTAGGACATCCTTTGCAGCACTAGTAGATGGCCTAGAAAAGAGCGTCAGGGAAGCGGAGCAGGATCCAGACAAGTACAGGGCCAGGCATGGAAAGGTGCTGCACGTGAAGCCTGAAAGGGCAAGGATAAGGCTGCTTAGGGACATAGCAAACATCCCTGGGGTGCCATACGAGAACTTGCAGGCAGTCATGTCATTCTACAACAACCTGAAGTCAAGGGCTGTGGAAACAAGAACCACGGTACTATACTTTTATGCAATCAACAAGTTTCTTCCGCTCCTTGGGCCAAAGACGCTGGAAGCTACAACAAGGGAGGATATACAAACTGCTTTTGCTAAACTTGATTCAATTGACCTAGCTGCAAGAACTGTGAGGGATATCAAGATCAACATAAAATTGCTCTACAAACATGCACTAGGCAACGGCGAATTCTATCCACCTTGCGTAGCATGGTTCCACAGTGCAAAGCCGAAGAAAAAGAAGCTTCCAGAGGACATGCTCAGCGAGGAGGACGTGCTTAAGA
Source organism: Microcaldota archaeon (assembly GCA_028866935.1). Taxonomy (GTDB): domain Archaea; phylum Micrarchaeota; class Micrarchaeia; order Micrarchaeales; family CABMGC01; genus JAJZNA01. Next base: position 20,459 of record JAGWHH010000010.1, read on the forward strand.
TGATTAAGGTCTGCAAGAATTTCAGGGATCAGGCCCAGATTGCGCTGCTTTGGGATACTGGCATTAGGATCGGGGAGCTTACCTCCATACGGCTTAAGGATTTGGATCTTGGTGGCACCCCTGGCCACGTAAAAGTCAATGGCAAGGTTGGGGAAAGGAGGGTGCCGATTAGCTTTGCAGTTCCGTACCTGGTTCAGTATATAGAGAGCAGAAAGGACTTGGAGCCTGAAGATACAATCTGGAGAGAATTGAAAAGCGGGCATGGGGTTTATTTTGACGATGAAGAAAGCCACTACACGATCAGGTTTATGCTCAGGGCAGCAGCAATGAAAGCTGGCATAAAAAAGCGCATTTTTCCTCATAAATTCAGGGCATCCAGAGCCACTGACATGGCTGGACGCATGACCGAGCAGAGCCTCAAGAGTTTCATGGGCTGGACGCAGGATAGCGCACAGGCCAGCGTTTATGTGGCCCAGAACAACAAGCAAATTGACAATGCTTACCTGAATGCAATGGGCCTCAAGATAGAAGATGATAGCTCAGAGGCCAAGCTGAAGGGATCCAAGCCATGCCCACGTTGCCGCATCCAGAACCCGATCAGCAATACCAGGTGCGGCAAATGTGGATCCCATCTTGATCCAGCAATGGCCGTAAAGGAAGAGCAGGCAAAGGAAGTAGTCAAGACGGATATTGTCACTGCATTTGCAAGCGCAAGTCCTGACGAGAAGGCAAAGCTTAGGGAATACATCAAAGGCATCATGGCTGAAATGGCTACTGACAAAGGTGCGAAAAAGGGATGAATAGTATATTTGAAAGATGAGACTATGACTACGAAACTAGAAAAAAAAGAAGATCTGGACGATTTCGTTTGGGTGGCGATACAGAACTTTGCAAATGACATTAGAGAGAATACAGAGGAGAGCGAGCATACGCAAAGCTGTATGGTACAGGCATTTGCCATGGGGTGCTTAGGCTCATTTAATTTCGCATATAATGATAGAAAACTCCATAAAAGGTTCATGCAGAAGTATGGCCAGAAACTTCATGCGATGGCAAATGTAGTATCAGATCAGGAAATTGACTTTGACAAGAATTTCGATAAGAGAATGTATAGGTGAATTCATGCCAATCCACGAACTTTTAGAATGCGATGTGTGCCACCATGAAACGCCTGTCAACTACAAGCAGGGCCTGACCATAGCCAGGTATGGAGTGAAAGCCGTGGTTGCTATCGAAGGCCCAGAGGTCGTTTGCCGCAGTTGCGCTTACGATGTTATCTGCGGGGGCGTGGAGGTGCAGGCATGAAAGTAGGATGGATACCTGATAGCGAATACAATAAATGGCTGAAGACCCATACAAAAGAGGTGGATGCAAGTGATGCTGGATATGATCAAGGAACTTTGCCAGAACTTATCAAACGTCATACGTCCCTCAAAAAGTACGAGGACACTATCAAAAAATGGCCTAACAAGAAGTATGCAATGATTGGGGGCTATTACGTAAAGCGCATTGAGAAGAAAAACGGAGTGAAGGCATTTCTAGTAAGAAAGGAGGGCAATGCCGATATTAAGGCTTCTAAAAAAGGAAATAGGAAATTGCATTTTCCTGGCAACAGATCCAAATTTGAACTATTCGAGTTAGTTGGGAAGGCAATCTACGAGCAACTTGATAGTCAGCGCAGCGCAGGGTACGGGAAAACTGATGACAACAAATTTGAAGTGATCGGCGAAGAGGAAGCACGAAGACGTGGCAAACTCCTTGAAAGACTTTTTAAAAATGCTGCGATGAATGCCTTGGATGCATACCAAAAGCAGCATGGCTATAAGAATAAACAGGAGACTATTGCCCATCTCGTAAAGGAAAACAGGGTTGGCAATATAGGTTTCTGGCTTCCTGGAATTGGTGGTAAGATACTAATATACTGGAAAAATCCGAAGACACCAACCAAGAATGAAATAAGGATTTCAGGTTTGGAAGACGTTAGAGTGAGGGGTAAGGTGGCGCAGCTTGTGAGAAACAATTGGCTTTGGAAAAAGATAGATGGTCGTAGTCTTGCAGAAGAGCTTGCTAATGAAAAGTCCGAGAGATACTATCAGAATTTGGAAAG
>JAGWHH010000011.1 GCA_028866935.1 Microcaldota archaeon
CCGACTTCGAATATTGCGAAAAGAATGCAATCATGGCAATAATACCTGTGAAAATGAATGCAAAACCTAGTGGAAAAGGCGCAAGACAAACTGCTGTCAGAGAACAATTTGATATACCTGCTACACATACGAGACTGAATTCCTTTGACAGGCCTAAAAGGAGGGAACAAAAACAACAGGAATGGAAGGATAAAACCCACTATGGTAAAAGATGGGCAGTTGAAGGGTTTTATTCTCGATACAAGAGGCTCTTTGGTGAGTATGTTTTCTCCAAAAAATGGGATAACATGGAAAAGGAGATTATTACGAAGGTAAATCTCCTCAATTTATTCATCAAAATGAGGTGATTTATGGGACACAGCACCCAAACGCTAATGTTTATATATCACAAAATCTGACCCATTTATTGAGTATATGCAGTTAAAATTCACGAATAGAAGGGATGCGTCTTATGAAAGCGCGATGAGCTCGGCAAATCCGGGCCTAAGAAAACTTCTTGAAATTGAACCAGGTTTGGATGGTGAGGTGGAAAGGCATACGCAACTCTCACTTTTGAGGCTTCGCAGGGACCTGCCTAGCGCAATAGTTGATAGAATTCTCCTAAATAGCAAGCATCCAGATGTGCATATGGAAGCCATACTGCATGATAACGTCTCATTGCCAGGATTGAAGAAGTTCGCGCGCAGGAACAATGCTTCCCATGGCCTAAAGCAGATCGTCCAGGACATGATTGCAATAAAAAGCAGGAAAATCAGGTACCCGACACAGATTATGCGCAATCTATCTTACGACCAGGAGCTTGACATCCGGGAATTTGACGGCCATCTTATGCCAAGATGCATGAGGATGGTTGCTGGCTTCTTCACTGGAAGATATCAAAGTGACTATACAATGGATATTATTTCACAAATCGATTATGATCTGGATAACGGGCGGGGAACTACGCAGGAGGCGGTCAAGGTATTACTTCAGCTTGGAAACGAACATCCGCTCTCACGCAAGGTGTTCTATGACAAAGCGCAGAAGATTGCGAAGAACCACGGCATAAAGTTATGGGAGTAGCCGCCTGTTGTCTAGGATCAGGCCTTTATCATTTCTACGTTCTTCATCTCGTTGAGAGACTTTAGCGCATTGAATGTCGCAAGAGCCATGTTGTACTTGTCCCTTGTCCTTCCTCTTGCGAATGTCCACATGTCCTTTACTCCTGCAAGCTCAAGTACTGAACGTACTGTTGCGCTTGCTGCAAGTCCAACCCCCCTTGGGGCAGGCCTGAGTATGATCTGCGCACTTCCGCACTTTGCCCTTGTTGAAAGGGGCGTTGTGTGCTTTGTGCCACAGTTGCATTCCCACGATCCGCAGCCCAAGTTTACTGAAATGATATTCTGCTTTGCATTCCTTATTGCAGTCTGGATTGCTGGCTTTGCCTCAACATCCTTGCCTACGCCTATCCCAACATGGCCATTCCTGTCCCCCATGATTACTGTCGCCCTGTACTTCTGCCTTCTGTTGTTCTTGGTCATTCTCTGTACAGATGCGATCTCTATGACCTTGTCTTCAAGGTTAGGAAGAAGCATGTCTATAACTTGAACTTCCTTTATCGGCTTGCCTGACTCAAATATCTGCTCTACGCTTGTGATCTGGCCGCTCTTTACCTGCTTGCCTATCGTAGTCTTTGGGGCCCATTCTGCTATGTTATCTCTCTCGTCTTCATCTCGAAATGCCAATTAATCACGCTTTCATTATCTTCTCTTTTGCCTCGTTGAATAGCTTCCCAAGGCTCTCAGGCTCTACGCCGCCCTTTATGTATGCGGAGTACTGCTTCTTGTACCTTTCTGAATCCTCTGACTTGAGCTGTGAGATGTGATTGCTGTTTGAAAGGTTGTATGCCTTTTCTTCTATCTTAAATGTACCCCTTACCTTCATGCCTCCGTCAACGCAGCCCTTTGCAAATATGAATGGGATTGAGTCCTTTACAGGTGATGCAAGGCCTATGTCAAGCACGTGGTCATTCTTTGCGCCGGCCTTGAACTTCTTTGCAAGAAGCATTCCTGCAAGGTATGCTGTTGCCTTGTTTGGCCTTGCCGGCCAGTCGAACTTCTTTAGCTCTTCGGAATCAACATGTGCAAGTATCATGTCTCCCTTCTGCGTGTACTTTGCCACCTGACCTATTATCCTGCTGTTTGTCCTTCTTACAACTACTCTGTCAATTCCGCTCTTTGCAAGCTTGAGCCTCTTGTTGTAGTCCGTAACTGACTCCCTCCTTCTTCTGAATTTAATATTAGCTATTGATTTTGAGTTCATTTTTTCACTTGTATTCTGCGCTTATCTTCTCGTTTATCTTTGCTATGTCCTGGTCTGTTATGCTCGCACCGTGCTCCCTGAGCTGCAGTAGCAGGTTTGCCTTTGTCTCATACTGGTTTCCTTTTATGAGCCTGTAGAAAGTATTGAAAGTTACATTGTCTATCTTCTTCATGTCCTTAAGCTCCTTGAGCAGCCTTCTCTGTGACCTTACCTTCTTCTCCCATCTCCTGCCGCGCCTTGTCTGGCTTGTTCCTCTCCTTCTTCCTGTGCCTCGTCTTCTGCCCTCCTCTCTTGCCTTCTTCATGAGCTTGGCGTTCACGCTCAGGTTGTGCTTTGCCTTGATTGCATATATGCCGCCGGTCTGGATTAGACGCCTTATGTCCTCCTTTGTAAGCGCCTTATCGGCCTCTGCGTGCACTTCCGGCTTTATCCTTACTGCGCTTTCGCCCCTCTTAAGTATTGCTGCAGCGGCCCTTTTAGCGAATCTTATTCCCATAAGTCATAACCTGTTTAATATCCTGATGCTCTTCTGGTCTGCGATCTTCTGAAGCGCAGCCCTCTTCCTTGACGATAAATCATGAGCAAACTTTGCCGAGTATCCTGGCATTGATGAGACTGAGATAAGCTCCTTCTCGTTATGCACTATAAACTCAAATGTACCGTCAGGGCGTGCATACCTTATTGTCTCGCTGTTCTTGTAACCTATGCTTGGCGTAGGGCCCATCTTTGCCTTCTTTGTCCTCATCTTGTTGTCAATTCCACGCTGGCTCTTCCATTTATCAGTTACCCTCTTCCTGTTGGGTGCACCGAAGTTTGGTACATGGAACTGTGGTTTATGCTTTTTCTTCATCATGATTATTCCTCAGTGACTACGTAAAGCCCATCTTGAAATACGCGGGTATCGTATCCGCGCGCATAGCATCCCTTCCTTATGTTTGCAATGGTCTGCCCTACATCGTAGTTGTCAACTCCTTTTACTGTGACGTCCTGTCCCTTGACTTCGACCTTTGTATCGCCGACTATGTCAATCTCCCTTGGGACCTTCTCCCCGAAGAGATTCTTCAGGAATATCTTCTTGCCCTTTATTTCTATGGATGTTGGGAAGTGGGCATAAAGAACCTTCATCTTGTACTCCACTCCTTTTTCAACTCCGGCAATTGCGCTTGAAAGCTCTGCGTTGAGAGCCTGTGTTGCAAGTGTAGACTTCTTTGCAAGCTTCTTGTTTTTTACTTCGCTTATTGTGATCTTGTTGCCCTCTATCTTAACGTGTGTGAACTTCTGGCTCATCGGCTTTGTTGTTGACCCTAGCTTCCCCTTTATCGTTACAGAGCCTGCGTTGGCTTCGACTTTTACTCCGCTAGGTATCTGGATTTCGTACATCATGATCACTAATACACGTAGGCAATGAGCCTACCTCCGATGTGGTTCTCCCTTGCCTGCCTGTTTGTCATTATTCCCTTTGGTGTTGAGACTATAAGGATTCCGAAATCCTTGCTTGGAATGTATCTTGTCTCGAATTTCTGAATGTCTGTAAGCGTTATCGGGTACCTTGGCTTTATGACTCCTATGTCATTTATCCTCTTTGAGAGGGTAATCTTCAGCGACTTGAACTTTCCGTCCTTGAACTCTTCGTAGTCCTTTATGTACTTGTTCTCCTTCATTGTTGTAAGGACGGCCCTGAGCAGCTTTGTTGATGGAACTGTACACTCGTACATGCCTGATGACTCGTACACCTTTATCTTGTTTATTGCATCTGCGAAAACGTCTACCATAAATATCACGAATATTTGTCAAATCCTATGTCCTCAGCAACCTCCCTGAAGCACCTTCTGCACATGTAGAGCTTGTAGGACCTTATCAGCCCTCTTGAGGTTCCGCATATCCTGCACTTCCTCTTTCCTCTTCCTTTTAGTTTAAGATCATAACTTATTGGCATATTATTCCCTGTTTATATTTGCACCAAACTTCTTTTCCAGGTATGATGCTATCTCATTGTTGTCTATGCGCTTATGCTTAAGTCCGCTCTTTGCTGCCCTTCTCCTTCTTTGTTCCACTCTTCTTCCCTTTCTTGTGAATGATGCATTTACGTTAAGTCCGAGCATCCCTATCTTTGGATCGTATTTTACCCCTGAGAAGTATATGTACTCCTTCACTCCGAAGCTGAGCGAGTTGTTTGATATTGAAGATGGCTTTAGGACATTGTCGTTTGCGTCTATCGCCTTTTTGAGCATCTCCTCGGCTTCCTTGTTCCTCAGCGTTACCATTGCGCCTATTATCTGCCCTTTCCTTATCTTGAACTCCGGAAGCCTCTTCTTTGATACCGCAGGTATTGGCGTGTGCCCAGTAAGCTTCTCAAGCAGAAGCTTTGCATTTTGGAAAAGATCCTCGTTTGCGCCTATGCCGATGTTTAGCACTACCTTGTCAATGAATATGTTTTGCATAGGATTAACTTCTGCCATTATTTCGCACCTATTACCATTATGTTGTTAAGGAGAGTCTCTGTATTGCCCTTGCTGCCGTGAATCTCTACTGTCGCATCGATTAGGGCCGTGCCCTTCTTTATGTCTGCAATCGTACCTTCTTCTGAAGCGTGTATCCCTTTTACAACAAGGCACTTTGCGCCCTTCTCGAGCTTTATTACACTGGTTATCTTGCCGTTCTTGAGTGTTACTGAGTCGTTTACGCTTATCTGTTTCTGCGAAGGGAGTATTGTGCCATCATGAAGCCTTATCATCTCCTTGTTTCCTTTTGCAATATACTTGCCTATTACCTTGAATACCTGATCCGTCTTTCCTTCGTGCTTTGAGACCTTGATGGTGCCCTTCCTGTCTACACCTACTGCAAAAGTCTCTTTGATTGGCTTGAAGTGAATAATGTCCCCAAACCCTACAGGATATCTTGGATCCTTTACGGGCTTTCCATTGACCTCTACGCTTCCTGCGTTGAGTATCCTCTTTGCCTCTTTTGCGTTGTGGGCAACATTAAGCTTTTCTGTTATGATTGTTGAAATAGAAGCGTTCTGGTCGCCAGTGTGCCTTCCTGCATTTGGCTTCATGAGGTACTTGTTTATCTTACGTTCTGCATGAAGATACATCGGCGCAGCTAGACGCTTTATGTGCCTGTTATTTCCTTTATTTCCCATATACTATCAACTTTGTTTCTTCTCTACTTTCTTCTCTTCCTTCTTTTCTTCCTTGTCAGGCTTCTTTCCTACTTCCTGGCTGCGGATCTTATCAGTGAGGTCGAGGTCAGTAAGATAAAGATTTGAAGCGTATATTGGTGCAAGAATCTCCTTGTTCTTTGCGTTCCTCCTTGAAATGCCTTCTATTAGCACCTTTGATGTCTTAAGCTCAACTTTTGTAACCTTTCCTGATTTTCCCTTGTTGTCTCCGGCCATTACCTTTACGGTGTCTCCCTTCCTTATCTCTATCGACCTTCTCTTTATTCCGAGCTTCTTTGCAAGATCTTTTGATATATGCACATTGACAAAGTTCTGCCTTATGTGCATTGGCGCATTTGCCCTGAAAAGTCTCTGCTTCCTTGGCTGGCTTGATTCTATCATAAATATCATACAATTCTTGATGCTACACCTGCGACCTTGACAAACCTCTCAACCACTTCTCTTGCCATCGCTCCCTTTACTTCGGTGCCTATTGGAAGGTTGTCATCGCCTATCATTATGCCGGCATTATCCTCGAACTTTATCCTCATGCCATTTGACCTCCTGAATGGAGCCTTCTGCCTTATTATAACTACCCTTACGGGCTTCTTGAGGTAGGTTGCCGTTCCCTTTCTCACGCTCGCAGACACAATATCTCCGACTCCCGCAGCAGTCATCTTGCCGTGCCTTCCTCCAGTCTTTCCTATAATATGAATCATCCTGAATTCGTACGCGCCGCTGTTGTCAGCGCAGTTTATGACTGCACCGGGCACAAGAGTCTTGACAATACGCGATGCAAGTCCTTTCATGAAATCACTTTTTTACAATATTAGTAACGACAAATGACTTTGTCTTGCTCAAACGCCTTGTTTCGGCAACGTTCACTACATCGTTAAGTTTAGCATTAATGCATTCGGGATTATGGGCCGGGATCCTTGACCTTTTTCTTAGGGATCGCTCGTATTTGTATACGTATCTTGCATAGTCAACTTCTACTATGACAGTTTTCTTGGCCTTGTCACTAACTACTCTGCCTTCTAGTTGGCCTCCTCTGTATTTGAGCCCGCCGTGGATAGGGCATCTTGGATCATTGCATTCCATAATCTATACCTTTCTAGATTTGTAAAACTTCATTGCCTTCTCGATTCTCTCGTGGGGCCTGAAGTTTATCTCCTCTCCTCTGACTGTGAATGAATCACTGCCTGTATAGAATTTAAATACAGATATCTTCTTTATAATACTTTTCATTCCTGACTGTGTGTCCAGTACAATGGTATTTTTGGTCTCGTCTATGACTATGCCTGAAATATTTCGCTGTTTCTTGTCTATAGAGCTCATGACCCTTGCCTTCAGCCCTATGAGCTCGTTTATGACTATGTTGCGATTTGTATAGTTCATGGGCTAATATTGGGTGCGTGTTTATATTTAATGCTATTGATAGCGCTGAAAAGCGTCACGTTTAAATAGGACTCAGATTACCGTCGGATAAGTTCTATGTTATTCGAAGGAATGTTATTAGGAGCGTGCATTCGTACCGCGTCCAGGAAGACGCACAAAAGTTAAACCTGGGTACACAAAAATGTTTATTCGTCAGCCGAAATGGACATTGCAAATAGAGTTGATTATAAAATTGCAGATGTAAGGATTTACGTGTACAAAGACCCATTGATCGCACATGCTGCCTGGAATTGCACGATGGCTACGGCCAAGCTCGATTAGAGGTAGCATGGTTTAAATATCAGCTAATTTTAATGATCAGCATATCAAGAGTGATACTATGGCAAAGTTAAAAGGCGTTGCGCAAGACAAGGTTGGGCGTGTGGTTGAATTCAGTTTAAAGCTGGATCCTGACCATAAGTATGATGCAATGCTAGAGCCTTGCTCTGTTGAATATGCGCGCAGAGTTGCAGATAGATATGGCCTAAATTCAAGCAGGCTTAGCGGCGTATCTGAAATATACAGCCACGGTTGTAGTGAGCCAAAAGTAGCGCTTGACTACATATTCCAGAATGGATACGAGGTTCGCGTGGAAAGAGAGGGCGGAGGAAATATGAATTCCTGGTTTAGGGTAAGCTTGCGTGGCGAAAATCAGACATGGCCAGATGCTGCCAAGAGGCATATAAGGGACAGGTACCACTTCGAGATAGAGAGGGGCCGCGACTTGCTTGTAGACACTTCGCGCGAGGCTAGAGAGGTAATGGACCTTTTGGAGAGTGAAGGAACTGTAGTAAGGGCAGTACTTAGATCCTGATCCTATTTCTTTGCTGGTGCAGCTGCAACCTGAACGGGATTTGTGCCTTCGGGCTGGTCTACGCTCCACCTTATTATGTTGTACTCTGATTTAACGTCAGTGCTGCGCAGTGGCAAGTTTCCCAGAAGCACCCTGTCTACCACACCATACTCTACTCTTGCCTTGTGCCTCTTGAAAATGTCCTTGTAGTAAAGTATTGACTGCTTATATGCCGTGTCGTAGTTGTCGAATATGCTTAAGTTGAAGAAGTCATAGCTGCCTACCAACTGTGCACATATGATGTATCTGTTGGTTAGAGGAAAATCCGTGCCGTTTGTTGTGTACGCCTTTCTTACCTTGGCTGCATCCTCCTCAAACTTCTCCGAAAGTATGTACTTGCTGAAGAATGACATCATTGTGAGGTTCTTTGGCGGGGTCATTGCTATTGTGAACCTCTTGACGTATTGCTTCTGCATTATCTTGTTGAAGTTGTACGCGACGGTGTTGAAGTGCATTTTTATCGACTTTGATATGTCGCTGAAGCTTATCCTTGAATTCTGGTTAAGGAGCTTGAGTATCTCCTTGTGCTCTTGATCTATAGTAAGGCGGTCTATCAGCTCGTTGCGTATTGGGAAGTATCCGAGCTGTTTGTGGGCCACGTCTGACGAATGCCACAATACGCCGTATTTTGAGAGCATTATCTGGACTCGTTTGTCCCAATATACGTACTCCTTGCTGTTTGTTGCATTCGCATAGATGAGCATGTCGTACTTTCCTTTCATTGCAACTGCAAGCTGAGGTATGTACGACGAACCTAGTATCCGCTTTACATCGTCCCAGTCAGGCTTCTTTATGAACTTTGCAAGGATGAGGTGCGGGCTTGTAAGTCCGAGCGCTGTTTCGTTGAATTCTACAGTATACTTTATGCCAAGCTCCTGCTCCGCCTTGCGCAGCTTTTCTCGCACAGTCCTTCTTGACATGCCAACCTTCCCTGAAAGTTCAAGTATTGATGCCCTGGCATCTTCTGAGAGGTATCTCAAGAGCTTCCTTGTTGGCAAACTGTAGCCTTCATCGAATTTGCTCGCAAAATCATAATTGCTTTCCATGATATTGTTACGACAGCAAGTTTTTTAATACGATAGCAAAATAACAGAGGTTCACACCAATATTGTAAATTTTTGTAAGATATATAAAGGAAGTTGCCCTATCTGTAACTAGATATAATGGACCTTAAGCTCAAGGCATATCTGTTCTTGGTAATAACGTTATTTTCAGGAGCGTTGGTTCCGGTACTGCTTACATTTGCAAAAGGCCCTGGAATGAATGAGTTCTTCCTTCTGGCATACGCGCTGTCCATACCAACTGCATATGTGCTGGTTAGGGCCACAGGAAACTGGGACAAACTTAAAGAGGCCGTTTCAGACAGGAGAAACCTTCTGCTTATTGCAATTGCCGGAGCATTGACTTACTTCCCCATTGAATATGGAATTGCATTCTCAGAGCACTACATAAGCGCATCGCTTGCAACGGCAATATTCAGGACTTCGCCGCTTCTTATGCTGCTTCTCTTGCCTATTGCGCTCAGAGAGAAGCTTACTAAGTACCAGATAGGCGCCTTGCTACTCGCATTTGCAGGATTGGCAATAGGGATAAGCGGTGGAAACCCTCTTTCGATATTTCAGAATAGCAACATAGGCATAATGGCATTCCTGATAACGATGAGCCTGGGGTACGCGATATCCGTAGTCATGGTAAAGAAGTATCTTTTCGACATAAGCACCATCATAATGGTGTCTTCGGTAACGATGTTTGCAGTAATACTTGCAATATTTGTTGCAAGCGGCTCCCAGTTGGTTGCACTGACACCCCTGCAGATATTCCTGGCATTTTACATTGGCGTATTTTTCAATGTCTTAAGTTTTGCAATGTACTTCTACATGCTTAAGCCGCTGAAGGCGACCGTTGTGTCTAACGTATATTTCCTCTCGCCATTCATAACATTTCTTTTTGCAAGCGTACTGATTGGGGAGTCTGTGCAGCCATACTACCTTGCAATAGCAGGGCTTACGGGAATCGGCATATTCGTACAAAGTCTTGACAAGAAGGGATCATCGTACTCTGCAATGTCCAAGCACGAAGGACTTAACAGTATGACAATATTTGATGTTACTGGCGTTTTTGCAAACACGGGGGAGGTTGCGCTCAATAACACAATCAAGGAGGGAGGCAGGATACTTGCAGTCAAGCTGCCTAGCGCCCATGTCAGCAACGTGAACAGGATAATGGCAGGTTATAGCGATACATACACTGATTCAAACAAGACAATAAAGGAAGAGGCAAAATTTGTCAAGGACATATTAGGAGCCAGTGAATCGGAGTTTGTAGTGATGAAGGCGGGAATGCTAGAGGATTGTGAGAAGTTCTTTGAGGATCTGCACAACAAGATGCGCGAAATAGATAGCGGAGTATGAAGAAGTAATATTTAAAATCTCCCTGGCATTATATGATCGATTTAATGATGCCCGTAAAGAGCCTACTTGATTTGTCTGGCAAAACTGCAATAGTGACTGGAGGCGCTGTAGGGATAGGCTACGGCATAGCGCTAAGACTTGCCGAGGCTGGAGCACAGGTGGTCATCGCTAACAGGACTGAAAGTGAAGCGAATAACGCGGCTAGGGAGCTTGCATCTAAGGGATTTAAGGCGTTGGCAATTACTACGGACATCTCAGTTGAGGAACAGGTCAAAAGTCTTGTCGAGCAGACAGCCAGGGCTTGTGGCTCTATCGACATACTTGTGAACAATGCAGGAGTATACCCTTCGATCCCATTGAGGCAGATGTCTCTTGCTGATTTTGACAAAGTCATAAAAATAAATCTTGAAGGTGTGTTTCTTTGCACAAAGTACGTGTCAGAGCAAATGATAAAGCAGGGAAAAGGCGGCAAGATAATTAACATTACATCCATAGATGCGTTGCATCCGTCGATGATAGGGCTTGCGCACTACGATGCATCAAAGCACGGGGTTTGGGGATTCACAAAGAATATTGCCCTGGAACTAGCGCCACATAGAATATGGGTCAATGCAATCGCGCCGGGAGGAATACTTACACCAGGCGTGCAGAAATCCCAGCAGGTGGCGCCTATGCCCAGCAATATCGACACGCAAAAGGCCATTCAGGAGTTCCTTACAAGGATACCCATGGGCAGAATGGGGGAAACGGATGACATAGGCAAGGTTGCGCTTTTCCTTGCATCGGACATGTCTTCTTACATGACAGGGACGCAGGTTGTCGTTGATGGGGGAGTGCTGCTTAAATGACCATACCCAGGATAAGCAACAAGCATTCGATGCCTTACATGTTCAGTGTAGGCTTTCTGATGGGCGGCGTGAAGAAGGGGACGAAATTGCCCAGCAAAGCAATAATCGTATATGCAAACAGCATAGAGAAGTTGCTTTGTGAAAAGTTTGGACTGGAAAGGCTCAAAGACCTTGAGAATGCCGTAGTCAATTACAATACATTGTCCATGTACAAATCACGGCTTTATCCTGACTTGATGGTTATAAGGCTTGCTATAGGCGCGCCGCTTACTGCGATGATAAGCGAGGATATAATACGGCTCGGAGTCAAGGAGATCCTGATAATTGGGGAGGCAGGAGGGATAAGGCAGGATCTTTCGCCAGGAAGAATAGTGCTTTGCACAAAGGCGCTGCGCGACACGGGCACATCTGAGCACTACATTAAAGGAGGCATGTATGTTGATGCCGATAGAAGCCTTACAAAACATATAGGGACCCTTATGGAGAAGGCAGGAGTAGATCATGTTGCTGGGCCCACATGGAGCATAGACGCGCCTTATACTGAAACGCGAGGGGAGGTTGAGAGGTATAGCAAAATGGGCGTGGTTACAGTAGAGATGGAGGCTGCGGCTCTTTTTGCAGTAACGGTAAAGAGGAAGGCAAGGGCATGCGCAGTGTTCATAGTTTCTGACGTATTGAGGCTGGATTCTGGGTGGACTGGTTTTGATAGCGGCAAAGAGTACTCAAAAGGCTTCAAGAAGTTGGCTGAGATAGCAAAACTCTTTGCAACGTCTTGAAATTTCAATTTGTTAGGCTTTTTGCTTCTTTAACAGCGCCTCAACTTCGTCTCTGTTGGGGAATGATGTTGATGCGCCGACTTTCTGCACGCTTATCGCCGCGGCGCAGTTGGCAAATTCGAGTGCCAACTTGAAGCCCATTCCCTCACTAAGTCCGATTGCAAACGCGCCCATGAAGCAGTCCCCTGCGCCAGTCGCATCGACCAGCTTCACCTTTATGCCGTTTACTATCGTCTGGCCATCTCCCTTAATTGCAATCAGGCCGCGTTCTGCCAGTGTGACTATGATTGTCTGGCCGTCGCTTGCCCTTATCTGCCTGACCCGTTTTCCTATTGTCTGATAGTCCATGTGCAGGTCTTTATGCCTTGCATTTGCAAAATCTGTGTCTCCTGTTCTGAAAGCAAGCTCGACTTCGTTAAGTATCACATAATCTGAAAGCCCTATCAGCCCGTCTACAAGCTCGTAGTTTGGAAACAGGTTGAGCACGGTCTTTGCGCCTGCCTTCTTCGCCTTCTCAAATGCCCTGCGTATGATATCCTGGTTTATTGTCAATTGTGAGAGCACTATATCCGAAGGACTTATATCGAAATTGGGGAGCATGTCAGCAGAAGCGGAGAGGTTGCTGCCTGGAAATACGATGTGCCTTTCTTCCTTGCTTGATAGTGACGAGAGCACGACCCCGCTTTGGGCATTGCCCAGTATCTGCACTTGGGTTGTGTCTACATTTTCTTTCTTGAGAAATCCAGATAGCCGCTTTCCTAGGTCATCATTGCCAAGAAATCCGACAAACTTAACGTTTGTTCCTAGCCTTGCCGCAGCCACAGCGGTGTTAAGTCCGTTGCCTCCGGGAACGAAGTGGAGTTCGCTGCCATACACGTATTCGCCTTTTCCCGGAAGATCCTTTGCAACCGCAACTATATCCATGTTTGCGCTGCCTACAATTATTATCCTGGCGTTGGAGCCCTTGGTGTTTTTCCTGATGCAATCACCAGAATTTTATCTATATGAAGTAATAAAAGCAGATAGCTGGGCCATCTGCAGATAGGTTACTTCTTCTGCTTTGCGGCTGTGGCCTTCCTTGTGCGCATGATCACTGCTACAAGCAAGACTACAACTACGGCGGCTATTATATAGGTGGCGCTTGCGATGCCCCCTGTGCTGCCTACGCCTATTGCATAATTGTTGGAACCTGAGAACTGCTGGTTGACTGCGCCGTTAGGCTGCTTCCACTGCTCGTATATGGTCACCGGATAGTTGCCTGGCACTCCTGCTGAATCGACGCTTACAAGGAATGTGACATTCGTAGATGCGCCGGCCTTGAGATCGCTAATGTAGGCAGTGCTAGCTACTGGGGTTATAGGGTAGCCTGTCTCCAAGCTTAGCTGCACCTGGTCTGCTTCGCTGGTTCCAGTATTAGTTATCCTGAATGATACAGGAGAGTCTGTAACGCCTATGCCGATGTTCTTGCTCTGCGAGGCTATGCTAAACTGGGCTGCTGGAACCACGGTGAGGTTTACTTTCTGCGTGCTGGTGAAATGCTGGTTGAAGTTTTTGGAGTAGTACGATGTGCTTGCCATAATACTCGTGTTTGCGGTATTCTCAGCTGCGATGAGAACAGGCTCACTCACACTGGAGCCTGCAGTCAGGTTTGGTATGAAGAAAGAGGTTACAGAGCTGAGGAGGTTGACTCCCTCTCCGCCCCTAAGCACCACACTTACGTTCCTTGCTGTCCCGTAGCCGTTGTTCTCTATGGTAAAATCTACGGTCTGGTTGTATCCCGAATAGAGCGCAGATGGCGCAGAACTTGAAGCCACTACAGTTATCTGTGGACGGTTCTGCACGTAGAAGCTAACTGCCCTTGATGTGGTTGAGACTACAACGCCAGTAGGCCCATAAACGAAGTAGGTGGCGTTGAAGTGCATAGTATACGTGCCTGAAGGCGTGGTGTTTGGTATCGCAATGGTATAGTTGTAGCGGCGAGGGTTCATCCCGGGGTTCACCTGCCCTATGTCGTAGCTGGTTGCTGGAGAAACATTGAGCAGTGGATAACTGCCGCTCTCCTGCAGAGTCGGTTGGTAGACCCAATAGTTATACGAATTGTACAACTGGAAACTTATCACTGCGTTTGCGCCCGCTATGACGGGATTAGGAGACACAGTCAGATTGACCAGGGTAAGCGCGTTGTCAAAGGTTGTCTGGGCCCCTGTGTTTGTGCTTATCGCCAATACCGCGGCGACCATCAATAACAGTTTTGCGTTCATCTTTTTCACCAATAATCATAATCATGATAACATGAATTTACAGCTGCTCGCTAGTGTTCTTGAAGAACATGAATGCGAGAGTGAGCATTATCAAAGTAAAGGCTATGAGCACGCCAGAGTCGAAGACAAGGGCAGATAGGGGTATGGAGCCCTTGACCATTATGTCCTTCACCGCGTTTACAGCGTAGGTTAGTGGGTCCAGATATGCAACTGGCAGCAGGAATGCCGGCAGCAGGTTTATCGGGACAAACGAGCCGCCCAGGAATGCTGCTGGCATCGTTATGCTCTGCGCCACCAAGGCGTAGCTTTGTATCTGCCTTGTCTTTGTAGCTAGCGTGATTGCAAGGGCGCTAAAGCCCAGGCCAACTAGGAAAATGATCCAGAGCAGTTCCATAAAGCCCACCGCACCGGTTGTTAATGTCGCTCCGTAAATCAGGCCAAGCATAAGCCCCACATACGCGCTGAATATTGACTGCACAGTGCCTGAAGCGACCTTGCTGAGCAGTATGGCGAACTTGTTTATTGGGGTAGTTAGAAACGCCTTCAGGTTGCCAAGCTCCCTGTCGCTTAGCACGGTGAAGCCGCTGCCGAACACGGAGCCGAATGCCGCTACCATTACCAATATGCCCCCAACTACAGAGCTTAGGTAATTGCTGCTTGCGCCGTAGGCGTAGTTTGTAACTACGGATACAGTACTTGGAGGGGGAGGATCTAGGGGCTTGATATTGAACTGCTGGGCTGCTGCCGCGACCTTTGCGTCTACCACAGAGGCCGATTGCGGCTGAGAGTTATCAAGGTACACATAAACATTGTGCAGCCCGGTTGAGGCAAAGCCATTAGGTATCACTACAACGCCTGCGACAGTTCCAGCAGCTAGCTGACTCATTGCCTGCTGCTGTGTTGTAGAGCTGATGACCTGAACGTTGTTGCCCGACTGTAGGGCATTTATGAAATTTAGGGAGCTGGCAGTATTATCGTAATTCACTATGGCTATTGGAACGTTCTTGGGGGAACTGCCGAAACTGCCAAGCAGAAATATGAACAGGGCCGGGAAGATTATGGCCCTGCCTATGCCTGCGCCGATGTTCTTCCTGAATATGAGCATCTCGCGGATAAAAAGCGTGTAGGTGTCTTGTATAATGCTCATATTATCATCTACCTCTTAGCAGCGCTGCGGGACCTGCCCCGGTCATCTCGCCGGTGGAGTCTCTCACTTCGGATCCGGTAAGCTTCAGGAACACATCGTCTATTGTTGGCTCATGCATTGCGATGTTGTGTATTTTGACCTTGCTTGCGGTAAGTGCGCTCACCAGTTTCTCAACCTTTAACACGGCGCTCTCCCCGCCTGGCGCAGAGACCTTGTTGCTTAGTACAGTGGGCTCAAGGCCGACTTTCTTGAATATCTGCCCGACCTTGACCAGTTCTTCTTTGTCTGCTGAAACCTCTATAACAGTGCTCATGCCTATCTTCTGCCTCAGCTCGGCAGGCGTGCCAAGGGCTATCATCTTCCCGTGGTCGATTATCCCTATGCGGTTGCAAAGTTGGTCAGCCTCTTCGAGATATTGTGTGGTAAGCAGTATCGTCACATTCTGCTTGCTGTTAATCTCTCTGAGCAGATTCCAGATCTTCGTCCTGTTTTGTATATCAAGGCCGGTTGTGGGCTCGTCAAGAAGGATTACGGGAGGGGAATGCATAAGTGCCTTGGCAGTTTCAAGACGGCGCTTCATCCCCCCTGAGAATGTGCCTGCATACGAATTCCTGAACTCCTTAAGGTCTGAAAGGTCGAGCGCGAAGTTTATCCTGCCCTGCAGCTCATCCTTAGGTATATGGTAAAGCCTTCCGAATATCATTAGATTCTGCTCCGCGGTGAGTTCGGGTTCCACAACTGTCTCCTGCGTTACCACGCCAACGCTCTCCTTCGCCCTGGCAGGTTCCTTATGTACATCAATCCCGTTGACCAAAACCCTGCCTGAGGTGGGGCTTAGAAGCCCGAGGAGCATGTTTATTGTGGTGCTCTTGCCTGCACCGTTAGGGCCGAGCAGGCCGAATATCTCGCCCTTCTTAATCTTCAGACTGACGTCATTTACAGCAGTAAGGTTTGCGAACCTCTTTACAAGGTTCTCAGTCTCTATTGCATATTCAGTCATTGGAATACACCGGATTATCCCTTCTCATCGAATCCTTGCTCCTTGACCAGCCTTGTAAGCTCCTTTATCATATCCTTAATCACCCTTTCCTTGTTCTTCACAACGTCCCTTCCTCTGCCGGTTATCGTGAATACCTTCTGCACCTTGTTGCCCTTCAGCTGTGTCTTGCTCTTTAAGAAGCCGTCCTTCTCAAGGCTTGATGTAAGGTTGTACATGTCGTTTTTGGTTATGCCCTTGAAGGCGTCGTGGCCGTGAATGATTGCCGTTGCCCTCATGGTCTTGAGCAGAGCGTACGGGTACGTCTTGTTGTTGTAGATGTGGCTTAGTATCATTATCTTCAGGATTCCCTTCTTCACGCCCTTGTCAAGATATACATCGTTAAATTCCTTTGCCATCCACAGCACTAGTTTTAATTTAAACTATTTTGGATATACACTAATCAAGTATTTAAATATTTCCAGAAATGCAGGAATGGGCGTGTGAGAGGTTTTTGTATTTAAATAGGTTTCTTAATGATATTATAGCGGAGAGGATGGCAAAGATCAGCGTGGTAATACCCACCATAGAGGAAGAGAGCGTATTTGAACTTATCAAGCAACTGCGCCATGCGTTGGGGAATAATACCGAATTTATAATAGTAGACAAAAGCAGCAAGGAGTATTTTGAAAGGCTTAAGGCCACAGGAGCGGTACTGATAAGGCAGACGGACAGGGGAGTGGAGAATGCAATAATGGCAGGGCTTAGGCAGGCTCATGGAGACATTCTCGCAAGCATAGATGCGGATGGTACCCATGATTATGAAGGCATAGTTAAGGGAGTAAGGCTCATACAATCAGGTAAGGCGGACTTCGTGCTGGGAAACAGGCTAAATCATCTTGAGGCGGAGTCTATGGGGCCTTACCTCAAGTTCGGAAACCAGATCCTTAGCAGCATGTTCAGCCTTCTTTACCGCACAAAAGTGCACGATGTGCTTACTGGATTGTTCGTTGTTAGAAGGAGCGCATTTGATGACATCAGGAACAGGGACCCGTACAGGGCAGGCATATCCTTCTTCGCAATTGAGCTTGCAAGACTAGGCTACAGGGTCGGTGAGGTTGACATAAAGTATTATAAAAGAGCTTATGGAAAATCTAAATTGACCAGATTCAAATTTACCTATGGTATCAACGTGGCATCGCATTTGATTAGGCAAGTAAGAGACTACAGCCCTCTCTTGATTTTCGGAGGCATGGGGGTAATAATAGTAATAATTGGACTTTTACTTGGAATTACAGTGCTGCTGAGTTTCTTGAAAACAGGAGTGTTTGTTACAACGGGAAGAGCGCTTGTCGCATTCATGCTTGTTGTTGTGGGATTCCTCTTCTTTGTCTCTGGGCTCATACTGGACATACTTGTAGAGATAGAAAGAAGGCTAATGAAGATGAAGTAGCTATTTCTTTGACTGCAATGCTGCAAGTATAAACAGTGCAATAGTCGATATGTGCACTGTAGTGCAGTAAATGCATATGCTGCCCACTAGGTATTCAGTGTAGACAAAATAGGCAACAAACGCAAGGCCTATGCCGCTAAGCACTATGAATGCATCTTCATTTTTGATCAGAAGTATTACTGAAAGCTCGGCAAGGAAGAAAACAAGGCCTAGCACAGCGATAGGTATCCCCAGTATGGTTGAGTACTGGCTTGTGAGCACGTTTTCGCAATTGAATAAGTTAGTTTCGGGGCATGCCGGCGCTATTGAGGCGTAATGTATTGCTGTGAGGTATATGCTTACCAGTAGGCCTATGGCAGCGAATAGTATAGACAGCTTATGGAGCCCTTCCTTTTTCATTGCTTTACCCAAGATAGGTTGTCTGTATTGAACTCACATAGGGCTGGTTGCATACATCCGACGGGGTGTTGTTTGTCATCTGGCAGATTGCCGCAGTAAACACATCTGCGCTTCCCACTAGGGCCTGCGATACGGATGAGTTAGTCTTTGTGAGGTTTGCTATTGTGGAATTCCATGTCTGCCCTTCAAGTGCGACTGGGAATTCTGGAGAGCCTGCCTGTATTGAAACGTTTCCGAAATCTATGAAAGGTATTCCGCCCCTGGCCGTTGAAGGCAGCTGTGGATTGTTAAGATCGTAGAAGGAGTATATTGACTGCTCAGATGCAGTTGGTGTCTGAAGATTCACGTTGTGGTTCCTTGTTGTCTGCTCGACACTTATGAATGTTATGTAGTTTGATTGGTATGTGGAATTGTAGAAAGTGAACGTTGGCGTGTCAGGGAATACGTCGGTTGCATTTGATGCCATGTAGTGGAGATTTGTGAAAGTACCAAACTTCAGCAACGCGATTATCATGCCCCATCTTGTAATTGCACAGTACGGGCAGTATTCTGCGCCGATATAAAGAACCTCGGGCTTGCTGTTGTTAACAAGCCTTACCGTTGAATTGGCCTTAAGCGGAAATTCGCTCACTCCGCCTATGCCTATCTTATTGCTCACGGAGTTAGGGATCATAAGCTGGTTTATGACCGACTGAGGAACCGGATTGCCTACCTGGCTTTCTATAACATTGTTGTTCTTCGTACTTGGCAGGTATATTACAAGTATAACAATAATCAACACAATTATTACCGCAAGTAGAGCGTACAACTTAGTCTTGTTCATTTCAACCACAGGATAGTATAATTTGTCCTGTCATACTTTTAAATCTTGCTAACGACTTATAGGCTGTGGAAAGATGATTGACGCCATTATAACGTCACTGGACAAGGACTACCTTGCGGCTACGCCTAACTCCGATATTGATGTTAACATGTTATTGGGAAAAAAGATTCAGTACATTGACAAGAACGACAAGATATGGCCTGGCATAGTGACTGCGGTAGACGAACCTTTTGTAATTGTCAGGTTTGATGACTTCCCAACGGGCCTTGGCCAAGGCCAGATGATACAGATCCTTGATGCCGAAAGCTAAGTACTGTGAAGTATCTCGAGCATGTTTACTGCTGCTATCTCATCTGCGGCCCTTCTCATCGCCCTTGGTTCGGTGGACGTCCTTGAATAGTCGTCCAAAAGCCTTATAGTACTTTCCCGAACTTCGGGCTGACCCATCGCATACTCTTCAAGCTCTTTTACTGCTTTGTCCAGGCGCTGAATAATCAGCGCATACTCTCTGCTCTTAGTTTTTGACTCTTCCATCCCATCCCCAAAGTATATACGCATTTTTAGTATATAAACCTTATGATTGACTTGATTTATTTGAGCAGGGACTGGCCTTGGGAGGGATTTGAGGCTTGCAGTTTTATGTTTACATCGTTAAGAAGGCTTATCATGCGCATCTCTTTTTGCTGTGATACCCTGAGATATATCTGGTCCTTAGTTCCGTTTGCTGAGATTATGTATATCTCTCCTGTTGCGAATCTTCCGGTCCTTCCTCTCCTCTGAATGTTTCTTATCTCATTAGCTATCGGTTCATAGAACAACACCGCATCAACACCTGGAATGTCGATTCCTTCTTCCCCAATTGAGCTTGCTACAAGAACGTCGATCTTGCCTTCCCTGAAGTCTTGAATGACCGTCTTTTGCTGCGCCTGTGTTATGCCTTCTTTTTTCCCTACGAAAGCTCTGGCCCTAAAGCCGTTGTTGCTTATGAATTCGACTAGCATCTTTACTGTCGATCTGTATTGTGCGAACACTATCACCTTTCTGCCCCTATAATCCTTTATGATGTCGAGTACTGCAATCACCTTTGGATGTTCTTCGCCGTTCTTGAGCGCAGTCTCTGCATAACTTTTTGCCATAAGCATTGGCCTGCTCTTTAATAGCGATTCCAGGCTCTTTGATTTCTTTTCCCTGTTGTAGAGTGACTCGATGTATGTGTAAAAAGGGTATATTCCCTCGGTATTGAGCAGGTCGTATGAATGCATTAGGTTTATCAACTTTGAATAGGTGAACATTGCGCCAAGACGGTAGTTCTGCGCCTGTATCTTGCTAAGCTGGTTTCCAAGGTCTATAAGGCGGCCCTTTGGTATGTACTCGAAATCCTTGAAATGGAGGAAGCCCATGTTGTTTATGGTCCTAAGATTTGACTCTATCTCAGGTTTAAGCAGCGCAGATATCTCCTTTATCCTTGTTGTAAGTTCGACATTTATTATGTGGGTGTTCTTCTGCTTTACGTACCTGGCTACATCTGCATCGGTGCTCACTCTCGCCTCTATGCGCTTTATTTCCAGCGCCTTGACAAGGGCGTTTATCTTTTCCTTCTTGCTTCCAGGAGAAGCAGTAAGGCCAACTACGAGGATATCGCGCACGTTGCATTCGTTGGCTATGTAAGTGTATGCGTACTTACCTACTGCCTTGTGGCATTCGTCGAATATCACTACCCCGCACTGGTCCATTGAAAATGTTGAGTTTTTAAGGTCGTTGGATACTGTCTGCGGCGTTGCAATTATGATTTTTGCAGTTCGCTGTAGATCAGACCTGCTTTTCTTGTTAATTGATCCGGTAAGCAGAAGTATTTCGCTTTCGGGTATGTTTAGCGTATTGGCCATTACACCGTAATGCTGCTCTGCAAGAGGTTTTGTTGGTGCAAGAAGGACTGCCCTCTTTCCTTGCGACAGTGCGTTTGCAATTATTCCAATCCCTATGAACGTCTTCCCAAGCCCAGTGGGCAGTACAACAAGAGTGTTGCCATGAGACAGAACAGACTTGATTATATTGAGCTGATACTCCCTGAATTCTATTCCGTCGAGTTTTATAAGAGATGCTGCACTTCCCAACTGTTCCCATCTGTTGTCAATGGCCATAAGTACCAGTTTGCATGTCGCTAATCTTTAAAAGCATTACACCTTAAATAAGCTAACGTGCCGCAGTAACTCAGTCTGGGAGAGTGTCCGGCTGAAGACCGGAATGTCGTCGGTTCAAATCCGACCTGCGGCACCTTCTTTCACTTCTTGAAATAATGTTTTCCGCGCAGGATGAACTGCTTCTCTATTCTTTTGGGCTCGAAGTGCCTTTTTGTAAATTCGATTACCTTTTTAGGATCGAACTTGCCGCAGCTGTAAACATCTACGCTTACGTAATTGTGCTTTGTAAGCGTGTGTATGACTATAGAGGAATTTGCAAGAGGTACCCAGCCACTTAATCCGGTCTTGTCAGGAAATGTCTTTCTTGGCGTCCTGAATATTGATGGGGGCTCCTGCTTTTCCATGCCTATGAAGTCTACAAGCTTATCCAGATAGCTGTAGCAGTGGTCGAGGTTATCGCTTGTCTTTGGCTTGCAGTTGTAGCAGTCTAGAAGAAGCTCATACCCGAATACTTTATCCATAGCCTTATTCTGCTTATTGGATTTATAATTGGGCATGTTGGTTAGATTATGTATCCAGTATTGTTTACTAGTACAAATCCGTCATCCCCTAGTGACGAATCAAATCCGTATCCATCGTCACCGAAGGTTGTCTCTATTATGTACAGCTTGTATCCTGGCCTAAGCATGAGCATCTGGTTCTGGCTTGTCCCCTGAAGGGCTATTGTTATCTTCCTTGTGCCGTTTGCAAGTTTTGTGTTGCTTAGATTGAATCCTGCAAGTGCTGCATGCGCCTGCTGTGATAATGTATCGTTTGATATAAGGTATGCATATTGTGCATAGGGCGAGCTTGCAAATAGTGTCGCATTTGAATTAGTTGCAGTTACTCCGGAAGTGGCGGACACGCTAGATTGGGATGCTGTATGCGATGTTGCTGCGCCATTTCCTAAGAAAAACACGCCTGCCAGTAAGCCCACAATGACAATTGCCATGGTAAGCAGGATAATTTTAGAAACCATGATAATATCTCCACCTTCAAGTATTTATACATTAACAAAATACAACCCTAGGGAGTTGACATTTACATAGTATCACCATCGTCAAAGTAAATGTAGGGTCACATCAGATAGGCTATCAGGTACG
>JAGWHH010000012.1 GCA_028866935.1 Microcaldota archaeon
AAGCACATTAATGCCCAGGTCTCATTTCGATACAATATCTGCCATGCTTCGTAAAAATGGGGATGAGGGAAGACTGAGGGTACAAAAAGAAGGCAAAATTTTTGATTATGAAGTAATAGGGTTTTCAGGAAACTATCAAGATTCAATAAGGGAATTAAAGTTTAATCACCTCAGGCTGCTGACCTATCAGGAAGCTCTTGTAATATTTGTAAACGATTTGGAATTAACTCAAAGATTTAAAGGAAAATCGTTCTACATTTCTGGAGAAGGATTAAAGAAAAGCGGAAACTATTTGGTAGATTCTTCAGGAAAAATATCCCAACTAAGAAGGAAACCTAAACTTGAAGAAGCTCAAAACATAGTCTACATGTGGGCAGGCGAAAATCCACTATCTTTCGATATATGTCTAGATGAGGTTGTTACTACCCACCACCGTCGATTTGCAATAAGCGGGGTTGACAAACCACACCAGGTCCTCCCTATTATAATCGGAATTAGAAAAGAGTAAGCACTAATTGCTATTTCCCTATTTTCACTTTCTTTTGCATCTTGAACATTTCAATAATTTCCTTTGTAGTTGTTGCATCTTCCGGATTTTTGTCTTCTCGAATACCATCGCTGACAAGCCTTGGGAAACGCAGCGCATAGCCTAGTGCGTCAGGCGAGTCGCCTTCTTTTCCAGCAGTGTGCATTGGCGACTTTGTAATCTCATCAGCCCTCACAGTAACAACATACTTGGGCTCAACCCAGAAATGGGGCTCAACTATTGCATCAACACGAGCAGGCTTTTTCTCCTTCCTTATCTTTTTGAGGACTTCGCTAAACATTTGCATATTCTTTTCAGTAAAGCCCGTGCCTATTCTAGTAATAGTCTCAAAGATGTCCTTTTTGTCATTATAAACTGCTGCGAGAAGCCCTCCAAATCCAAACTCAGCACGCTGCCCTCTTCCTGTATAGTAACCTACTATTACAAGATCTATGGTGTCAGAAAGTTCGCCTTTGTAGCTTCTCTTAAGCTTTATCCAGCTAAATTTCCTTGCTCCTGCTATGTAGGGCGCATTAAGGTCCTTTGCAACTATGCCTTCAAGGCCCCTCTCTATTACGTCTTCAAAGTAGATGTCTATCTGCTTTGCCTGAGTTGCAATTATTCTGTCTGATGGCCTTATCAGCCCCCCCTTAGTCAAAATGGATTCAAGCTTTGTCCTCCTTTCATGGTATGGCTTGCTAAGGAAGTCCTCTCCGTCAAGGTAAATCAGATCAAACGCAAATAAGTGTAGCGGAAATTCGAGAGCCTTTTCCTCTATCCCATGCTTTCTCTTTCGCTGTATCGTCTCCTGGAATGGCCTGAACTCCCCTGTATCCTCATTATAGGCAAGAGCCTCTCCTTCAAGTATTACCTCATCAGCCTTTATCTCGCTGAATGCTGCCTTTGCAATATCAGGAAACATCTCCGTAGTGTTCTCAAGGTTTCTAGAAAACATCCTGACTTTCTTGCTCTTCTTATCTATATGTAACTGGACTCTAAAGCCATCATACTTGCTCTCAACGGCGCACTTACTGCCCATTCTATGAAGTATCTCTTCAGAAGTTGGAAGACGCTCTGCAAGTGCAGGGCGTATAGGACTGAATAGAGATACCTTTATTTTCTTCACTCCAGGCAGCCCTTTTTCTACAAGCACTTCAGCTATTCTTCCTAGGTCGCTGCATATGTTGTAAGCATTCTCGATGTCCGCCTTTGCCTCCCTCTCGCCAGTTGCCATCTTTGAAAGAGCCTCGATAATCGTTGCATCTCCTGCGCCTAGCCTTAGTGTCCCAAGCACAAACCTCATCACATACCTGGCATCAAGAGGGGATCCGGCAGCAAGCATTTCTACAAGCATCTTTATCTTCATATCCTGGCTTCCTTCACCGCTCGTCTTTGCTATCTTAAGTGCGGCTTCAAAGACATGGTTTGTAGTAAGGCCCTTCTTTCCCATAGCTTTGAGCTTTGACTTGCTCATGAACTGTTGCGCAGTAAGCCCCATGTCGCCTGCTTTCCTGTATCCTGCAAGCACCTCTTCATGTGAGTATCCGCTTGCAATCTCGATCGCATGCTCCGCAAACTTTTCAGCAATCCCCATCTGTATGCCTTCAAAAGGAGCTCCAAGCACGCCCTGTGTCATGTAAACAAGGTTCTTCATCTCGCCTTTGTCTGCCTTTGAGAACATCTCTGAGAGTATGTCAATCATTGCTAATCTAGAAGATATGTTTTCCAGTTTTTCGTAATATCTTGAGACTTCCTCAAACTGCATCAGAATCCACTATGATAATCTGCGCATCGAAACTATATATTTTTCTTTTTTATAAGCTTCTTTATGATCAACTTCAAGGGCATGTCACTGACCACTTCTGTAAACGTGTACGTTCCATCTGATGATAGCTTTATTGCAGCAGATGTTGTCGAAAACCTGGTAGCAGAATTCAAAGGAAATAAGCTAGACGTCCTTGACATGGGCTCAGGGACCGGTATTCTTGGACTTGTTGCTGCAAAAAGCCCCAAAGTTTCCTCTGTAATATTTGCAGACATAAATGAAGATGCTGTGAAAATGTGCAAAGAGAATGTAAATCTCAATGCCAACCTTCTCCATGCAAAATGTGTCGTCAAGATGTCGGATCTTTTTTCAAATGTTGATGGCAAATTCGATATTTTGATATTTAATGCGCCCTATTTAAGGTCAGATAAAGAGGACGAAAAGCGTGGCACAATATCAAAATCGTGGGCAGGGGGCCCAGAAGGTATAGATATCTCTATAAAATTTCTAAAAGATGCAACTAATCACCTAAGGCCTGGCGCAAAGGTGGTATTGGTTGCAAGCTCTCTTAGCAACTTAAGTAAACTAAAATCAGAGATCAAAAGCCTCAAGTTAAAAGAGCTTGAAGAGAAAAAACTGCACATATTTTTTGAAGATATAGTTGTCCTAATACTTTCTTTGTAAAATTACACTATGTGCCTGATGCGCAGAAATATTATCACTACTGTCCCAACTGCAATTATATCTTGATCCTCAAGACCTTCCTTACCTTCTCTATTGCATCAACCGCCCTATCAACTTCCTCCTGCTTGTTGTAGATGTAAAAGCTCATCCTTGCTACCGAATCCCTTCCGAGCACCTGGCTCACTAGCGGCATTGCGCAATGATGCCCTGCGCGTATTGCAACTGCGTCGCTGTTGAAAATTGTAGCAATGTCATGAGGGTGTGCGCCTGCAATGTCAAACGATACCACGCCTGCCTTTTTGTCTACATCATTTATTCCCGGTCCGTGAACTGTTACTCCTCCAATCTCCCCTAGTCTCTTAAGCGCATATCTTGTTATCTCCATTTCATGCTGCCTTACATTCGTCATTCCGATCTTGCCCAGGTACTCTATCGCAGCTCCGAATCCTATCGCGCCCTCTATGTTGGGCGTGCCCGATTCGTATTTCCACGGGAGCTCATTCCACTCTGCAGTGTCAAATGTAACTGACCGTATCATATCGCTGCCTACTATAAACGGTGTAGTCTCCTCAAGCAGTTCTTCCTTTCCATATAATATCCCCAATCCGGACGGGCCGAGCATCTTGTGTGCTGAGAATGCCATAAAATCACAGTCAACCTCCTTCGCATCGAAAGGCATGTGCGGTATCGACTGCGCACCATCAACTACCACGATTGCGCCTGCATCATGTGCAAGCTTTGCCATCTGCTTTATGTCGTTTATTGTGCCTAGCACGTTTGATGCGTGTGTGAATGACACAACCTTCGGACGCATCTCAAGCTTCTTCTTGAAGTCCTCCATATCAATAAATGACTTGTTAATCAGTGCAGTATGGTCAAGGATTGCGCCTTTCCTCTTTGCAAGCATCATCCAGGGAACTATGTTGCTGTGATGCTCCATGTCTGTAATTAGTATATGGTCCCCCTGCTTTATGTTGGGCTCGCCCCACGAAAGCGCGATTATGTTTAATGCATCTGTTGCATTCCTGCAGTAAATTATCTGCCTGTAAGAATCTGCATTTATAAGTGTAGCTGCAAGTTCCTTCGAATGAATGTATGCTTCTGTTGCCTTGACAGATATGTCATACATGCCACGGTGAATATTCGCATTGTATTTTGTATAGAACTCTACTACGGCTTCAACTACCTGGCTGGGCCTTTGCGATGTCGCTGCGCTGTCAAGATAAACCAGCGGCTTTCCATTGATCTTCTCGCCAAGTATTGGGAAGTCCTCTCTTATTTTATCAACATCAAGGCTCATTCATCTTCACCTGTTCCGTATCCGCCCTTCTCTATCTCAGCAAGAAGCTCCTTCCCTCCCTCCCTTGCAATCTTTCCATCAGCCATTACGTGTATGAACTGGGGGTTCATGTAGCTGAGTATGCGGCTGTAGTGGGTGATCAGAAGCATTCCTGCATTCGTTTTCTTCCTGGCCTCGTTTATGTTCTGTGCAACTATCCTAACTGCATCTATGTCAAGCCCTGAATCGGGCTCATCAAGTATCGCTATCTTTGGTTTTAGCATTGACATCTGCAGTATCTCCATCTTCTTCTTTTCTCCGCCTGAGAATCC
Organism: Microcaldota archaeon; assembly: GCA_028866935.1. GTDB lineage: Archaea > Micrarchaeota > Micrarchaeia > Micrarchaeales > CABMGC01 > JAJZNA01. The sequence continues at coordinate 4,587 of JAGWHH010000012.1, forward strand.
ATAATTAAGCGATCTCCCTATAAGGTCCTCGCGCAGCTTAAGCTTCTGGGCATTGTCCTTTATCTCTCCCATGAACTCGCGATAATTTGCTGGCTTTCCAGCAGTGATCGAGCCTCTTGCAGTGTTAAGGAAGCTTACAATCCCCAATCCCTCTATCTCTATGGGATTCTGGAATTGAAGGAATAGGCCGAGCCTCGCCCTCTCATTCACAGGCATATCATTTATCAGGGTTCCATCTGCAAGTATCTGTCCGCCCGTTATCCTTACGTGCGGATGCCCCATTATTGCCTTTGCAAGAGTTGTCTTTCCTGATCCGTTTGGACCCATAAGGACATGAAGTTCGCCCTCTTTGATCTTAAGGTTAAGCCCCTTCAAGACGTTTCTTTGCTCCGCATCTGCATGCAGGTCCTTTATCTCTAGTATCATAATATCATCTAGACATCCAAATTCCGCTCGTTTTGATTTCCGGTATTGTTCCGAGCTCTCCGCCTTCAAGTTTGTTTAGCATTACAGACATTGCCACTTCACTGGCAACTCCATCCTTAATTCGCGATATATACTTTGTAATAAATGATATTATAAATGCCTTTCTGGCTGCCTTCTCCTCAAGCCCCCTAGATTCAAGGTAGAAGAGCGCCTCTTTGTCTATGGGCGATGTTGCAGCAGAGTGCGTGGCTTTTACCTCATTGCTGTAGTCTATCGCCATATCTGGAAGTGCATCAATGTGCGCATTGTCACTAAGCAGTATGCCCCGTTCAGTAATCCTCGAGAAGCAGCCTTTAGCACCTTTCTCAACCTTTGCATAACCCTTTAGCATGCAGTGGGAATTCCCATCAAGTATTGCTCCTGACTCAAGTCTTGCAGTGCTGTACGGCTTCCTGTTCGCTATAAATGTTCCAAGGTCAAACTTCTGGTTTCCTGTTCCAAATGCAAATTCGTTTATGTCCACTTCGCTGCCAGATCCGTCAGAGTCCGCATAACATTTTGTCTTTGTCACTGCGCCACCGCTGTAAATAAAGTTTGCATTCAGCTTCGCATTGTCTTTTGCTATTGCCTTGCAAAGATTCAGCACATGCGCGTTATCGCCCTCATTGTGCAACACGTTAAGTTCGGTCTCCGAGTTGTGCCCTGCAGATATCTCATGAAGCACAGTCACAATCGACTTCGAATTTCCGCCAGATGCAAATAGTTCGAATATCTCAATCTTCGAATTCTTTTTTGAATTTACAAGAACCTGAACCCCAAGGTTTCCATTGCTTACAAAAAGCAGGTTTAACTTCTTGTGTGAATTTTCAGGCGCATCAATTACAATGATCCTGTTAGCGTGCGCGTTAGAGAAAGCAGCAAGCTTGTCATCGTTGCTCTTGAACATCTTGCCTTCAAGCAGTTTTATGTCTGTCTTATCATAGCTTGTCAGCTTGATGTCAGCATTGAAGCTGTTTGCAGCATGATTTGATATGACTCCATCAAACTTTATCCTTGTTTTTTCAGTTACTGCCTTTGAAATCATCTCAAGCCCCGCTTCATGGGCGCCTTTGTCTGTCTTTTCATCAGTTTTAATGTAATCAAAGGCGGGATTAACTGTGTACTTCTTGTAAATGTCATTGCTTTCGATCGGAAGCGTCTCATAGTTTTTGATAGCGTCCTCTACGAACTCTTTATACGTTTTCACTATTAAACACCGAGAAATTAACCTACTCCCTTGCTGGTATCTAACTTTATCAGCCGCTTCAGTTCAAGCGAATATTCAACTGGAAGTACTTTCGTAAGGTCGTCAATGAAACCAAGAACGATCATTGCAGTTGCATCGTCCTCAGATATTCCTCTTGACATCAGGTAGAAGATCTCATCATCGCTTATCTTTCCGACCTTAGCCTCGTGGCTTATCACAGCATCGTTCCTGTTTATCTGGTTGTAAGGGAATGTATTAGTCTTAGCGTCTTCATCAAGCAGAAGTGCATCGCACGAAACGTGCGACTTTACGTTCTCTGCATTCTTCGCTACGTGAAGAAGGCCCCTGAACGTGGTTACTCCGCTGCCTTTCGATACGCTCTTTGATATTATCTTTGATCTCGTGTTGGAAGCAAGATGATATATTTTGCCTCCTGAGTCCTGAGTCTGACCTTCTCCAGCAAGTGCTACTGATAGAACTTCTCCCTGAGCACCTTCTCCTTGCAAGAATATACTGGGGTACTTCATATTAATCATACTACCTATATTTGCGTCGATCCATTCGACCTTCCCATTCTTCGCTACGTGAGCACGCTGGGTGACAAGGTTGTAAACATTCTTCGACCAGTTCTGTATCGTCACATACCTTATGTGGGCTCCTTCAAGCGCAACAAGTTCGACGACAGCAGAATGAAGTGCATTACTTGTATACACCGGGCTTGTGCAACCCTCTATGTAAGTTACGTCGGCGCCCTCATCAGCAATTATTAGCGTCCTTTCGAACTGGCCTGAGTTCTTCGCATTGATTCTGAAATATGCGTTGAGCGGCATAGGCACCTTAACTCCCTTGGGCACGTAAATGAACGACCCCCCTGACCACGTCGCTGTATTTAGCGCAGCAAATTTATTGTCAGTGGGCGGTATGATTGTACCCCAGTACTTCTTCATTAGTTCTGGATACTTCCTGACTGCAGTGTCTGTATCGGTGAACACTATTCCAAGCTTTTCAAGCTCTTCATTTATGTGTGAATATACAACAGAACTGTCAAACTGCGCCTCTGCTCCAGCAAAGAACTTCCTCTCTGCTTCTGGAACGCCGAGTTTGTCGAACGTCTGCTTGATGTCATCAGGTACGTTCTCCCACTTGTTTGCCTCTCCCGCGTTTGGCGTCCTGTAGTAGTAGTAATCTTCAAACTTTATCTTGCTCAGGTCTGCTCCCCACATTGGCATTGGCTTGCTCTCGAATATCTTCAAGGCGGTAAGTCGCTTCTGCAGCATCCACTCGGGCTCATTCTTCAGCTTTGATATCTTTCTTATTACATCTTCGGAAAGTCCCTTTGGAAACTCATCGTATTTTACGTCTTGGTAGAATCCGTACTTCTCGATATACTCGTTCTTTTCAACCATCTGCTCTAAGCCTTCATTAGCCACCTTACCACCTTACTTTTCTGCACTTGAAAAGCTGCAGTCAAACTCGTTCATTATGCTGCACGAAGTGCATATGCAGCGCTTAAGCGCTACCGAATCCCCTTTTGCTATGTTTTCTATGAACTTGTTAACTACCACCATGTCAACATTCTCAGATGTGTTCTTTATTCGTTCTGAATAATTCTCATTAAGGTACTTGCTTATTGCTGCCTGTGCAACCCCAAGTATCTGTGCAATGCGGCTTTCTGTCATGTTGTAGCGCACCTTCAACTCCCTTGCTATGACTAGGCGCATTGCAGGCACTATCTCGTTTGATGCACGTTCATATCCATTCATGCCAGTACAACCATAGTTTTATAACTCAGTTATAAACTACACAGAAAGATGCTCAGCATATCTATTTATAACTATCCCTAAATATCGCTTCTCGAAAAAAGCCGTAATGACCTGCCGAGTAATACTCGGTGATTAAAAAACAAATACTTATAAAATCAAAACTGTACTATGACAACTGGGTTTGTAGTGTGGTATTCGTTGACGATCCCGCCTATCTTCTCTTTGCAATAGGGTCCGCAGCAGCGCAACACCCAGTTATTTGCAATGCTTGTACTCCTCTGGCTGGCTCTTCTTGCCGCAGCGCAATGGCATACCTTATTGGTATCGAAGCGATAGGCCCGCACATTACCCCTCCTCCATAAACAATTAGAATCGGCAGGCCTGTTAGCGACTTAACTACTTAAATCAGGCCTTTCTTTCCCCCGATCTTATCCAATGGGACTTTCTTGCTCTCTCCGCCGAAGAACCTGCTGTCAAAATAATTTATAGCAACAGGGCTTATCCTCATGAATATGCCGCCATGCTCCTTTACGTAATGCCCTCCGTTTGGCAGCGGAACCCAGCTCTGGTCAAACGCCATCCGCTTGCTTCTCAGAGCATACACGCTCTCTATCTCCTTGTCTGACACTTCCGAAGCCCTTCCGCTTAGCTGCATTCCTATCTGGTGTATTCCGGCTACGGACGGGTGCGAAACTATTGCCAATGCGACCCTATCATCCTTCTCTATATCTATCATGTGCCTTGTTCCAGGGGATGATATGAAATAGAAATTGAACCTATCATCATAAGAAAAGTACACCGGAGTAACCCACGCCCCGTTGCCTCCTGCAGTTGCAAGAACGCCGACAAGAGTAGAGTCAAGGCATTCCTTAAGGTACTTTACCCATTCAAAATCTTTATCACTAGTTTTACCATACATTGCTATCCCACTACTTAATATCGTCCTTGAATTCTTTTATTACTTTCTCTAGCTTGGGTTTTATTACAAAACTGCAGTATCCTCCATACGGGTTCTTTTCAAAGTACCTTTGGTGGTGCTCCTCAGCAGGATAGAACTTGTCAAGCTTCTTCACTTCTATGACTATCGGCTTGCTGTACTCCTTGCCTACGTTCTTGATGAACCTGTCAATTATGTCTTTTTGCGCATCGTTTGTATAGTAAATTGCAGATCGATACTGCGTGCCCATATCCGCTCCCTGTTTATTCAAGGAAGTCGGGTCATGCATTGAAAAGAATACGTCAAGGATCTTCTCAAGTGCCAGCCTGTCAGGATCATATTCGAGCTTCATTACCTCTGCATGCCCTGTAGTTCCTGTGCAAACATCCTCATAGCTGGGATTTGCAACAGTTCCGCCAGCATACCCTACCGTGGTCTTCAAAACACCTGGAAACATCAGGAATACTGCCTCTGTGCACCAGAAGCATCCCCCTCCAAACACAACAGTCTCACTTTTCATCCTTTTCCTTCCCCTTTGGTATAAACTTCATCGATATCGAATTAACGCAGTGCCGCGTGTTCTTCTCAGTAATGTGCTCGCCAGTAAATACGTGGCCAAGATGCGCTGCGCACCTTGCGCACTCTATCTCAGTGCGCATTCCATCGGGATCAGGAAGCTTCTTTACCGCGCCTTCTATCTCCTGGTCAAAGCTCGGCCATCCGCAGTGCGCATCAAACTTGTCCCTTGACCTATAAAGCGGGGCCCCGCACCTTCTGCACACGTATGTCCCCTCCTTCCAGAACTCATCATACTCGCCAGTGAATGGCATCTCCGTTCCTTTATGCACTATCACTCTTTCCTCTTCTGGGGTAAGCCTGTTTAGTTTCAAAAAATCACACACGGCCTATGTGGCCATATCTCTCATCTAAAGTATTTAAAGAGGCAGGAAGCTTTGATAATTCCATAGCAAGTAATATGTCTATATAAACTTAAAATAAGATTTATTATTGGGGAAACTGGTTATGAAAACACCGCTTGAGGAAGTAAACGAGGTCCTGCTTCCAGGGGAGATCATGCTTATGACTGCAAGGCAGAGTTATCTATCTTCCATATCTCCCGACAGGATATACGTAACTGACAAACGCATGATAGAGATACACCACTCTTTCTGGGGCCTTTACACAGGCCACAACCTATTCAATGTTACAAAAGTGAACATGGTCGGCTTTGATACGGTTAAGGGAGTTATAATTGAAAAGGGAAAGATACTCTCTTCCCTCAAAGTCAGATCAAGGATAGCCCAGGAGGCAGAGGAAAACCAGAGTGAATGGGGAATCGACGGCCTGAGGCACCACGATGCAGAGCTGATGCTTAACCTTGTACAGGACATACTGCAGAACAGGGGCACAGTGCATGTCGAAACGCTGACATTTGACGAAGCCAAAAAAATGGCTGACAAAAAGAGCACAAAGTTTGTATGGCTCGGCGTACAGGATTACAGGAAGGCCCTTGGCATACTTGGAATAGATCCGATCCAGTTCACAACTCTTCTCCCTTCGGATGTGGGCAGGCTAAGCAAGACAGAGCTGCAGAATCTTGAAGGATCAATACTTGTGGACTACAATGGCGCAGTGTCTATAAGCATGGCAAGATACCTAAAGAAGGAGCACGGAATAGACGCCTTCGTTCTTGACGGCGGCCTTTTATACGTAAAAAGAAAGGCCCCTACGACTCCTGCTGTTGTTAAGTCAATGGAGAAAGACGTTGCGCAGATTACCCAGACTACCAGCTGGACTGCGAGGAATGCGCCTTCAATAGGCAGAGTTGCAGAAATTCTGTTCGGATGTGCGTGGCTTGCAGATGCGCTTGTAAAGATAAACAGTAATTTTTACACACAAGTAACTTCAATAATCAACGCAGGAGCAAGCGGAGAGCCAACTTTTATGCATTTGTGGGTCGGTTTCTGGGCTGGACTTTCTGCGATTAACCCGGCCCTTTTTGCTTCTATAGTCATAATCCTTGAAATGATTCTGGGGATATTCCTTATCACAGGATTCATGCGCAAGCAAATATACCGCATAGGGTTTGTGTACAGCTTACTGCTTTGGTCTGTGCCTGAAGGGTTAGGGGGCCCCTACAACAATCCCGCCATTGTGCCTACCGACATCGGCACTGGCATAATATACGCATTTGTTTTCGTATTTGTTGCTATAATAAATTCAATCTATGGCAGCAACAAATACACTATAGATAATTTCCTTGAGAGGCACGTGGCCGGATGGGAGCGCATAGCCGAGATAAAGTACTAAGCAGCATCCAGTATATAGTGCTATTCAGCTTGCACCCCCTAAATTTCCAATTAATGGTTAATGCTGCCAAATATCTGATCCTTCTCACTGTTGCTGCTGTTAACCCATTTCTCTGAAGGCCCTACGGCTATCTGGTATCTGTCTTTTTCAATCCCGGAAATCACAGCGCTTGCAACTTCCTGCGCTGATACGCTCCATTCCGTCTTCTCTATCGGTTTGCCCTTCAGATGCGTGTCATATACGGTTGGCGGAATTACCTCAAAGACCTTTATTGGCGTGTTTTTCAGTTGGTATCTTAGGGAGAGCGTGAATGAATGTATTGCGGCCTTTGTTGCACAGTAAACCGGAAAGATGGCAAGCGGGACAAAGCCCAGGCCAGAAGAGACATTAACTATTGCGGCTTCAGGTCGCTTTGAGAGCAGGGGCACCAGGCGCGAAGCCAGATATATCTGCGAACGCAGGTTTATCTCTATCTCATCATCATTCTTCACAAGCTCATCAATATCTGCAAGGTTTATCTTACGCTGTATCCCAGCGTTGTTTATCAGCACATTAAGCTCAGGGAAGCTGCCTGCAATCCAGTCGCATAGCTCTTTTCTCTCATTCTCCTTTGAGATATCACACTTCCTTATGTGCACTGCCTGCAGTCTGTTTTTCGCTTCGTCAAGCCCTGCTCCGCCTCTCGCACATATTATCACAGTATTGCCAAGTTTCAAGAATTTCTCAGCAAGAGCGAGGCCTATCCCGCTTGACCCCCCGGTTATTAGAACTGTATTTCCGCTTGTTTTCAAGAAGATACCAAGTCATTAATATCTGTACTGCATAAAAATAATAAAGCAGCCGGCGGGAGTATGGGATCAGAAGACGTAATCAGGCAGAACAGGGAAGTTCTTGACGGAATCACGCAAAGCCTTGTAAGGCTCATAGCCCAAAGGGATAAAGCGGTGCTAAAGATAGGCAAGGCAAAGAATGAGCTTGGGATAAAGATCATAGACGCAAGCAGGGAGAGGAAGCTACTTGAAAAGGGAAGGCGTCTTGCAAAAAGACACAATGTAAATCCTGAAACAGTTGCAAGAATACTCAAGATACTTATAAAGCATTCAAGGTATATGCAGGCAATGAAAAAGAGAAATTTATCTGCAAAATGAGAATTATTCGGGCAGATTTAAATACTTACATAAAGTAATAGGCTACGATACCATGAAACCAACAATGGCAATTGCAGGAGTCGTAATAATAGTAGTAATATTAGTCATAGTTGCATTGGCAGTAATGAAGCCAAGCAGCACGAACTCAAGCTCATCAGCTCCATCTGCAGGATCAACTGCAGCTTCATCCGTAGCTACCTCAGTAAGCGCCACAACCGCTGCTGGCACTCATACGAACACAACCAATAGCACGCATGCGAATTCTACTACTAAGCCGGGATACAACTTCGAGCAGGCATCAAACTCTTCAGTAGGCAACTACCTTGCCAACTCGGCAGGCTATACTTTGTACCTTTACACAAGCGACACGCCGCACAGCAACGCAAGCACCTGTTACGGCTCATGCTCAACCTATTGGGCGCCATTTATCGTGAATGCAACTTTTGCAGTAGGCACAGTGCCTAGCGGAGTAAACGCATCTTCATTCGGAATGATAACAAGAACCGGGGGCGCAAAGCAGCTTACCTATGAAGGATGGCCGCTATATTACTATTTGGCAGACAAAGCGCCAGGAGAGGTAAATGGGGAAGGGGTCGGCGGGACATGGTATGTCATAACATTGCCAAAGCTTACGATACCTAACCATACTGCTTAAAATGGTAAATAATTGATTAAAAGGGTAAATAGTTGAAAAATGACCAGATAAGGCACATGGTCGCAAGATTAAGCCTTGCAGTAGTATTCGTCGGTATCGGGATCTGGGAAATAGCGCAGCCCTCTTACTGGGCAATGTACGTTCCTGGGTTTGTTTCCGCCCTGATCAGGACAAATACTTTTGTGATGCTGCACGGCATTACACTCCTTGTAATAGGGCTGGCAGTTGTGCTAGGCGCATACCTTAGGATCGCTTCAGGCCTTGCAGTTCTAATAATGCTCTCAATAGTTGTTGACCTTACGGTAACTTTTGGCTTTGATGACATAGTGATAAGGGATCTTGGGATCCTTTTGATAGCTCTTGCCCTCTTCTTTGATGACACCAACTACATGAGACTAAGAAAGTGAGATTTTCCTACAGATTAACTTTATATATCTCCCATTATGAGCTATCTAGCAACTGGTGCCTAGATGGCAATTGCACAAAAATTAGGGGTAGTGCCGCTACATCTGTCCGAAGGACGGTTTAGACAGCCCCAGGTCGAAAGATTGGTTCCTCCAGGCTTTCGCGTAGCCACAACTATAGAAGCTGCATTAATGTGGAGATACGAGCCAGAGCCGAGAAGATTCGAAGAGTCACTGCTCAGGCGCCATGGCGCATGGGTAGCCGAAGTTGGCCTAGAAAGGGAAAGGTGCCATCTCATAAGTCAGGATGGGCTTTTTCAAAGAATATCCCTAGATCAGTACTTCTACAGCGAAAATGTGCAGAAACTAGCATGGCTCACTTCGGGAGCTGAGCGGGTTACAGTCTCTATAGGCCATGAGAACCAACTAAGGGTAAGCGCTAACCATCCTTACATAAACGTCTTCAGGAATCCAATTCTGCTTGTGCCTCAAACTACATATGCAGTTGAGAAAACATTCCTCCCACTTATGAGACAGATAAAGCGCGGAGGAACTATTTCCAGAGGGGAAATCGAATTCACGCTTACTATGCTAGAGAATTTAGAAGCCATAAACCCAAAAGCAACTGCCCCAAGGCTTCAGGATTTGCTAAGCGATCTGAAGCGTTAAAAACACCCAATTGCAAATTGCAATTGTGCAAAACTTTTAATCCTATCCCTCTAAATCTACAATTAGGCATATGTACATGGAGATAAAGAAGCGCTGCGACTGGTCTACTTCGCTACAAGATCAAATGTACCTGGCGTATCATGACCAGGAATGGGGTGTGCCGGTACATGATGACAGGGTGCTTTTCGAGTTCCTGACCCTTGAAGGAGCCCAGGCAGGGCTCAGCTGGTCAACCGTGCTCAAGAAAAGGGAGAACTACAGGAACGCATTCGACAAATTCGATCCTAGGAAGGTTGCGCGATATGACAGCAGGAAGGTCAGCACCCTGCTAAGCGACCCAGGGATAATAAGGAACAGGCTGAAGATAAACTCCGCAATAAATAATGCCATCAGATTCATCGAGATCCAAAAGGAGTTCGGTAGCTTTGATGATTATATATGGGGCTTCATGCCAGGCAATAAACCAAGGACGAACAACTGGACAAAGATGAGTCAGGTACCTGCTAAAACTCCCGAATCAGATAGAATCAGTGCAGACCTAATAAACAGGGGCTTCAAGTTCGTTGGGTCTACTATATGCTATGCTCACATGCAGGCGACTGGAATGGTCAATGACCACCTTGTTAGCTGCTTTAGGCATAATGAGGTATGATGACTAGCAGCTAAACATTTTTCCAATTCTATCTTCTTGGGCTTTGGATATGGATGGCCTAATTTAGCCATTGGGCAATGCAGGCAGCGCAGTTCTTGCATTTTTCCACAGTCCCACCAATATTATCTCTCTTTTGGCAATTATCTATTCGCTATCTTAAAGTTCGGTTTCCAGGTAGGCAGGTAATAAAATATCCTATTGGCTAATTTAACTTATCCCTGCCAATAAATAAACTATCAGTGAGGACAAATGCCCATTATCATATTTCCTCTGATTGCGCTGCTTATAGCTTTTGCAATACTTGGTTTCTACGATATAATAGGACTTGGAAGGATTGACTTCAGGGTAATAGTGCTCTTTGCATGCATCTTTTTCCTGATATTCCTTTATCAAACAGGGTTTTCAATAAACTCGTATACTGCAACAACGCCAAAGTGGCAGATTGCAGCTACAATCCTGTCAATGATTGTATTCATAGCGCTTCCAAGACTGGGCATAGGGGATAAGATATTCGTAGCGATAACATTCTTAGTATACCCTTTCTGGTTGATATGGCTAATAGTAATATTTGCCCAGGCGCTTATCACGCCGTTTTTCAAGATAATAATGAAGTTCAGGAATAGCAGTGCAGCAACATTGCCATTTTACCCATTCCTGTTCCTTTCAGCGCTGATAATATATGTCATAGCCGATCACTTTGGCATATTCACTTACGTTCCATACTTTAGCATTCCAAGAATCTAGCCGGCTAAATACGGCCGTAAAAATATCAGTGTGGCCAGGATGGAATGGCAAAAAGTTTTGCGCGCACTCTTTTGTGCAATTGGTCTGCCTAGAGGCCGAGTATTCAATACAAAGTGACAGACTATCTTCATGTGGCCTGTTATACCTGTATTCTCTTAGATCCCTCCCCATACTGCAGTTATCAAAAGTGCTGGCCATCCGGAAGCCTATTCCTAACGATTTTGCAGTAAGCCACATTTTCTCAGTCACATCTCCAAGTCCTATAAGTCCAAGTGCATCGCCCTTTGATTCTGTGTCATCTTCCCTGAATCATAGGTCTGGAAAAGAAGCATAGCGCTTCCACTTATAGCCTGATCAATAGGTGAGGCCGATTCTTCATGTACTGCACTCTTTATCTCGTTAGGTGCCATCCAGGATTTGGGAAATATAAGGCTAAGTACTCCGATCTTCTTCTTAAGTAGCTCTTTCTTGAAGAATGAAAGCTGCTTGTAATTCTCCCTTAGGGAAGTCTCAGAGATATTTGACTTGATGCTTCCAAGCCTTTTCACTACGTTATTATCATCAACCACAACACTCCGGAAATTCTGTATGCTGCGTGGCGTATGCGTGCCAATTTTGCGGCGCATCTGTATTGCACCAACTGGATATTTTAGCCCAGGATATATCCATCCATCTAAAAAATTCCATCTAAAAAATCGAAGATTGCAAAGACAACTCCAGAACAGCTCCCATATGCAAGTTTTGAGGAGCTTAAGGATTCGGTTGTTCCATCCATTAAAAATAAGAATTAACCCGCCACTCCAACAAAAGCGCTCCAATAAAAAGAAGCGCATTCTAACTATATTGTGATAATATGGGAATAAACATGAAAAAGAGAAGGAAGATCAGCACACGAAAGAAGAGACGGAGCTGGTAAAAAGATTTAGATTCTTAACTGACTTCGTGAAGATGATTTAGCCTCCTTGAGCTTATGCCAGGTCTCGTACCTCTTCCCTGTCGCCTTGTTTGCCTTTTACGCATTAGGCATTCCCTTAGCCAAAGTATCTTATTCTTCGTAACAATTAGACTTAGGATACACTGCTTTGTAGAGCCCACTCACGCTGTAAAATATGGGCGGGATCTGAATGGGAAAGGCTACGAAGCGCCAGTTGCATATGTGGTAAAGAATGACAAGGTAATAGCCACTGAGAAGATAGCAGTTCCAAAACAAAACCCAAAGATATACGGGCAGGCATTTGGCTCTTTGCTGGCAATTATCGGCGCGTTTGGAATCCTTTCCTAATTAGGCTACACTATTCTTCCTCCCCCAAGTGCCATTGGCTGCCTTAGCCTCGCAAACTCCGTCTTCATTTTTATAATAGGAATACTCGTAATCAGGCTGGCATAATCCCAAGCACTCTGATAATATTGGATACTTATAACCTGGTTTTACTATCCCTATCTTCTCAAAGGCCTTCTTTTCTTTGATCTGTAGTAAAAGGCAAAGAGGACAACAAGCACTATCAAAGCCGCAATAATCAAAAGCACGGGGCTTCCTGACTGTTGCTGCTGCACAGGCACTGTAGTCTGGGCAGTTGTGCTTATAGACGTACCAGTTCCAGGAACTTGAAATAGGGCTAGTATCGGATCGCTCGGGACTGCAAATGTTACTGTGCATGTCCCTGCATTAACCAAGAATGGGGTTATCGGTATCCATGCCCCTTTCTTCAGTATGAATGGCGCCACTGAGTAGGAAGCAAGTCTGCAAGGATACCCAATGCTTGCATTTACCGAGGCGTTCAGGTCGCTGATTGTGAAGTTGATTGCCTTGATCAGTCTGTCAGTACTGCTACTTGAGACGTTCGCATTTATTGCCGTGGCGTTTGTTGCAGTTATTGTAAAGCAGCCATACGTTCCCTGACGCACGTAAAATGTCGAGCTTAGCGATTTGTATGTTATGCTGTATTCCGTTGCGGTGCCATTGCACAACTGTGGAGTGGTCTGTCCCACTGGAGTCACTGAAACTTCTATTGGCGGAGGAGGCAAGGTCGTTTGAGGCGGAATTGTGGTAGTCTGGGCAGTTGTGCTGGTGGATACGCTTGTTGAAGATGTCGTTGTAGAGCTTGAAGATGCAGATGTTGGTTCTGTGGTGCCATAGACTCCTGTACCTCCGCTTCCACGAATGCACGCTCCGGAGCAGGATGGTATTGTTGTAGTTGGATTTTCTACCGTAAATGTTATAGAGTTAGTCACAGTGCTGTAGGAGGTGGCGCTGTCCGTGACAATTGTATTTGCGATGTATGTTCCTGCAGCCCATCCCTGCGTTGAGAATTCGAATGAATCTGATGTTGCATTAGATACTACAATGCTGTTAGCCATCAGCGTGCCATTGCTGGCATAGACTAGGTCATTATATGTAAATGCATTGTAGCTTGTGTAGTATACCAGGTTTGCAGGAATGCCGTTGTCCTGGCTGTGGCCGTAGTCCTCCGTATTGCCGTTAAGGTCCCACCATCCAACCAGGCTGTTGAATGAAATAGGTGCACCAGTTACGCCCTCTGAATAAAGCGAGTTGACCTGAATAGGCGAAAGCGAGCTGTTGTATATTTGTATGTTTGAGAGGCGTCCGTTGAAGTTGTCTCCCAACCCACCATTCTCGGCGCCTATGTAAAGATTAAGGTTGTTGCTCATTGCGTTTGCTGCAGCAAAGCTGCCTTCAAAAATCCCATCAAGGTAGAATGACACATCAACATCATTGTAGGTTACAACCCCCTCATACAGCTGATTCACATTATAATTTATATTGGGCGAGTAGCACAACTGTATGCATATCCTAAGCGCGTTCCCTGAGCTGCCTCCATTGGTATCAAAATTATATCCGTTTGTCCCTCCAACGCTCTCCCTGTCCACTAGGCGATATCCGCCCGCACTTGTAGCGCTCTGGTTGAACCATACTGATATTGAGAAGCTTCCTGTAAGGTTCAAGTCAGACTTGCCCGGAACGACAACCTGTGCAGCTCCATCGAACTGTCCCGAAGTTGATAAAGAAGTGCCGCCGCTTATCGACGAGTTTACAACCTCTTCGTTCTGGGATCCCGAAGCAGTCAATCCGGAACTAATAAGCCGCGAACTCAATGTCATTGGCGGGCTGTAAATGCTGTTGGCCTTTACGTCAGAGTTGTCTGTAACTAATACATTTGCATGTATGGTATTCCCTGCATACGAATTTGGAATCTGATAGAGCCAGGATTCGGTGCCAGAGGCAACGCCAGTGTCGGTGTTGGATACCATTGCCGTATTAGTTATTGAATTTGATATCACAAAGTTGTAAGTGTATGGGCCATTTCCTCCGTCCACGTACGCTGTCATATTGAGGTACTGGTTACCGTCTATCATGATGTTCGATACAGACACTGTGGGATTTGAAAGCTGAGCATTGACTGTAAGCTGTATGCTGTTGGTTACTCTCTCATATGATGTAGCGCTATCCGTTACAATCGTATTTGCTATGTATGTTCCTACGGGGAATCCCGCAGCGGAGAAAGTGAAAGCGTTGGATGTTGCCGAAGTCATAACATCAAGGCTGTTTGCGATTATCATTCCATTGCTGGCGTATATTATGTCATTGTATGTGAAGGTATTGGTGCTTGTCACATATGGCACTGCTGTAGGCGTGCCATAAATCTGGTTTGATGAATAGTCAGTTACGTTTGCACCGTTGAAGTTCTCATTCCCGTTAAGGTCCCACCATCCAACCAGGCTGTTGAATGAAATAGGCGCCCCTTCAATCCCTTCCTGATATAGGGAGCTTATCTGCGACGCGGATAGAGAGGTATTGTATAGCTGCAGGTTAGCTATGGATCCTTCCATGGATGCAGATGTATCCCAGGTGCCTGCTGCAGACCCTATTATAAGTGGGCTGCTTGTGACCAGATTACCTCCCGAAGTGCCACTGCATGCACTTGCCCCATTAACCCATATCACCCTATTCTTCGTGGTCGAGTTCCAGCTGGCTCCGAACTGGTACCATTGGTTATTTGAAGGACCAGTACTGCACTCCAAATCATCATCATAGAAGTTAAGGTACCAGAGGTCACCCCTTGAAAATATCCCGAATCCCTGGTTTGTAGATGCAGGTCCGCTCCAGGCATAGCCGCAATCATTATTCGAGCCGCATCCTCCAGCAAGGTTGGTGCTTGACGGCCAATACACCCATGCCAGTATTGTAAATGAGTTACCCTGGAAATATTCCTTGTTTACTGTTATGTAGTTGCCATTTCCGTTGAATTGGCCGTATGTTATTGCATTAGTGCCTCCAGATACAGTAGATGTCAGCGTCACAGGTATGTTCTGCCCCGCCTCCCATGCAGTATTTGATGCAGTCCATCCTACTCCCTGCAACTGCTTAGAAACGACAAGTGGTGCAGTCTCGATGCTATTTGCAGTTGAGGAGAAACTGCCAGAGACAACCACATTCACTCCCAGAGTATTTCCTGCATATGTGTTTGGAACCTGCCAGAAAAATGAATTTGAGCTTGCAGACACGCCCGTGTACCGCTGAGATGCTACGATTGAATTAGTTACTGAGTTTGAGATTATGAAATTGTATGTGTAAGGCCCCGTGCCCCCATTTGTATACGCAGTGATATTGATGTACTGATTACCGTCTATCATTATGTTTGATACCGAAATTGTAGGGGTGGGCTCTGATGATATGGTCTGCACAGTGCCAAACGAAGTTCCAGGCAGAGTATTTGCAGGAGGATTGATCCTGCTCCTTACCCACTGGATCAAAGTTGTAAAGCTTGTACCTGGCGAAGAGTATGTAATGAGCATACCCGGATAGCTAGGCGAGCTGTAAGCATATGTGGTGTCAGTGCTTACAAGCCTGTTTTCATAGTTTATGTAGGAAAACAGCTTGCCTGTGCCAATCCATCCGAATGACTGGACGTACGGCTCTATAAGCCCTGCAGGAAGGCTCGTGTCTGTCCCGCAGCAGGCTCCGAATGCTGACTCTATTTGGTAATTGTTGCCAACAGTTCCAAAATCAGATACAGAATCGTATCTGGTATGCTGGTTTGCTAAATCAGAATATCCAAGCCTGAGCTGCATGAATCCACTAGTTCCTGAAACCAGGTCAGTATCAATAACCTGTGTAGTGGTAGGTATCTGCCCGTAAAGCCATATGTCATCTGTAGTGCCTGTAACCTCAATCGAGTTGGCTACGGTAAGCGTTGCGCCGCCACCGCCGTTCGACCAGTAGTTGGAATTGAGTGTGCCTCCAACGAAGTTGTCATAGAAGCTAAAGACGCTGTTCCCGTTGTCGTATTGCCCATACACTCCGTTACATGTTGCTGTTGAGTAGGCATTGCTGCACGAGAGCTGAGGCGCCTCTCCTACAGTATTTCCATTAAACAGGGTATTCGCAGCAGATACGACATTGCCTGCCCATCCCAGATATACTGTGTTTGTTGTAGCAGTGCCTGTATTTGCGGGTAGGAAGTTGGCCGCATTGCTGCCTATCCTGATCCAGTAAAGCACATTTGAAGACGCAGAAAGTGCATTAGAGGAAGAACTCGAAGAGCATACGGAGTTCGCAGTGTTTTCATTGAGCACATTACCTTCAAGCCAGCTGGTTATTATCGTCCCATTCGCATAGAAGAACTCTGCATTGTTAAGGTTGCAGGTCTCGTACTGCTGGTATTTAGTGGCATTGAATCCTATAACATTGCCAGTGAAGGCGTTCAAGACTCCTATCGCTATGGGGGTATTAGTTGCAAGCGCAGCTCCCTGGTAATTTGTCAGCGTTACGGGCAGATATGCGATTATGTTTGCAGGAACAGTTACAGATGCATTTACAGATACAATGCTAATAGCCAGAATAAGCAAAGCAAACAAATACCAGATCCGCATCGCTAAAAGCCTATCAAGTAACATAATTAGGAAGTTGACAAATTAAGAATCTTTCTATCGAATATAAAATTTGGGGTTTCTCTCTCTTTAATATCGTCGGAAAAGTGGTAGTGTTGAGCCTCCTGGCCCAACACGTT
>JAGWHH010000013.1 GCA_028866935.1 Microcaldota archaeon
AAGCCCCACGATTAGCCTAATCAGGAACCTGCCTATCCAGCTGATTATGAGCAATACTACGATTATTCCTACAAGCACGAGCGCCACAGAAAGTATTGAGCCTATGGTGGGGTCTGATATAATCATGGTTTAATACTTGCATAATAATTTCTTATATCTTTTGAGGAATTTAGAACTATATCTCAGAACGGCGAGTTCATGCAGCGCGCAAATGGGTCTACAAGAAGCAGGAAAGAGTCCCTGATTGTACTGGTCAGGCATGGCCACGCGGGTAACAACGAGGGTGCAATGCTCTCAAGCGACAATAATGCCTATTCTCTTACCAGTTCTGGAATAGCACAGTCAAAGGCAGTTACAGCGGAGCTTAGAAAGCTGAAACTTGACATTATTGTCTCAAGCCAGGCACTTAGGGCAAGGCAGACTTCAGGATACATAGCCATCGGCACAGGGCTGGGATACTTTGTTACGGACCCAAGGCTTAACGAAAGGAATTTTGGCCAGCTAGAAGGCACAAAGGCCGATGGATATAACTGGAGGTTTGTAAAGGACAGGGGCGTTGAGACTTACTGGGAACTCCTGGCAAGGTCAAGCGACGTTATAAATGACTGCCCCAGCGGCGTAATAGTTGCAGTAACTCACGGCGATGTCATGCGGGCTCCAGTGCTCGATATACTCGGACTGGATGAGACGTCAGGTTTTGGCGTGCGCAACTACAATGCCAATATGAATCTGCTCCATGTGCTTGGTGGGAGGACGCGCCTGATAGGGTTCGGCCTGCCGATCCTGGCAGACGAAGTGCTGCAAAGGATACCTGGGCAGTTCAGATCCTGATGCAGCGTTAGCCTTTTATAGCAATTAAGTGATATCTATACTGTGTGGTGTGCGGATGGCTTACGGTCTATGTGACTGAGGAAGCTCTCCCCATGCAGAGTACGTGTGGCGTAATGCCTGATTCGGAACAGAAACGATACTGCTGCAGCACATAAAGCGATGACACTACGAGCGTGCTGGTGCAGATGAAACGGCCGATGCGCGTACGGTGAGCATGCAAGGCAATAATAGCCGCTTAGTCAAATGCCATCTAAAACAAAAGGGGGGCTACGGCACACCACACCCTAACATGCAGCCATCTACGCATCTCAAATCTCCCCACGCTCTATCAAAAACTTGAGCGTCCCAGAAGCCTCTATAAGCTTTATATATGAGAGCAAATACACAAATCCTTGTGGATTTTATGGCAGTCAGAACAATGGCTAGAGAGGTTGAAACAGTATTGCCAAAGGTAGTCGAACAAAGCGCAGACTATCAAAGATCAGGGAACGTTGCAAGTGAGCATAACGGAAATAGAATCAAACTTGAAAGGTTGCTACAGCTCCTTAACGACCCAGAGTTCGTTAAGTCCATAGAAGGCACGGAATCATACAAAAAGAACGGATATACTTGGTTTTGGACTGACACGGTAGGCACTAATCTAAGTGGCTACTACAGAATAAATCCACAAGGAAAGACGTTAGATGAGATGTTTACATTCATATCAGATAGTTTCGATAGAAAGGTCGAAAAGGTTCCGTTCAATGAAAGAGCCTATTTCTGGAAAGGAAATCAGCCTCTGTCCGTGAATGTCGGGAGGTCGGGCGTCGGCGGCGGGCGTCTGTACGTCGACGGCGTCAACGGGCTTGTCAGTGTCGCTCCGGTGGTGGTTGTCGAGCAAGCCCAAACATTTGGTCAACATGAACTAAATGACCTGCGTACTGCATTAAAGTACGCGGATGACGTACATTCGGCGTCACGTGTATTCTCAAGGGCTGAACTTATCGATGAAACTGCTGCAGCTCTAGATAACCTAAGAGAAGCTGCAAGACAAGTGCTTCGCACTCAAATTGGCGATTGAATGACACAAGCACACGCGCAAAGAGGATTCAGAGAGATACCTGCTGCCACAATGTCTGTGTATGTATTGACTGACATCCAAGCAAACCGCCGCACTTCAATGGAGCTATTAAGAAATAACTCGATGCGACCGCTTACAGGACAGGAGGCGCTCTACAATTTGACTAAGATAAAAAGACTCAAAGAAGAATTGAAAGGCAAGATGTTCTATCTTGCTGAAGAAAGGACATACGAATCAGGGTTATACGCGGTGACTAAAACCGGCACGCTCCTCAAAGCACGCGACATTGCTCCAGATCCAGAATCTGGGGTTTTTGTGTATAAGGGCAACTATCCCCCGGTTCTAAACGTATGCGAGCCAATACATTACGAGCGCTACACCCTAGGCGGAGACGTAAGTCCGGCATCACCGGCGCAGGCGGTTGTGGGGATAAAGATCGCAAATAACCCCAAGGAACAGGCAGCTATATCCTCTTTGCAAAGAGAGTGACTTCCTGCCTGTTGTGGGGAAGAACCTTAAGCTGCATATTACTGAACTTGCCACCAAGCTCACCCTCGACTTCCTTTACATACTTTAGCACATTCCTTCTCATGCACTTTACGGTCATGAGAAGCACGCCGCCTTTTTTCAAGAACCTCCAATAACGTAAAACTGCCTTTGAAGAGTTTATCCCACCCATGTTCATGTCATTGGCAAGCAAATCAACTTGGCCAACGCCTAATTTTTTTATGGCTTTGTCAACGTTCAATTTCAGATGCACAACGCTTTTTGGTTTTAAATTTTCCATGTCCAAAATCTTGGCGGTTTTTATTACATCAACACTGTTTGATTTTATTGCTTTGACATCAAGTTCTGCGCCGTCTATGGCCACCACTGCGCTTCCCTTCCTTGCAAGGTAAAGGCTCCATCCCCCAGGCGCAGCCCCCAAGTCAATTGCAGTCTGAACTTTGCCGATGTTGAAGGTGCCAAATGCCTCAGCTATCTTAAATTCTGCCCTTGAAACAAGTTTTTCCTTATACCTTCTGAACGGATCAACAAATGCGTTCTTGTTGCCCTGGATTTTAACTGACCCAGAATAGCATACGCCGTTAAGCAAGATCACGTACGCAAGCACTTCAGGAGTCTTTATATCTATGTTGTGGCCTTTCCCTTCCAAATGGCTTCCTATTGCAATCTCTATCTCCTTTGCCGAATATCCCCTTTTGCAGTTTATGTCATAACATTCAAGCTTAAGCTTCGTGTCTTTGGAGATCTTCAACTTTTTGATTTGTTTACGTAGGAATTCGGTGTAGTCTCCCTTCTTGAGCTTGACCGCAGATGCTATGGGAAAATACGAATAGACGAATACAGACCTGTCAAGTCTCCTCTCAACGTTTGGAGATTTCAGATCTGCAATTATCAGGTTTCTGTATTCATCAATTATTTTATAGCCAGAAATCTTAGCAAGTTCATCCAATGTGCTTTCCCTGAAGCTATCGGCAGTAAATAAGAGATAAAGCATTAGATCAATTATCAAGCATCTTTACGGACGAGACTTTTATATCTTACTGTTATGCCTTCCGTCTTAGCGGCCTGGAGCGATTCCAGCTGCTGCTCCCTGTCAGTCAAGAGCCTGAGAGGAACGTCTTTTACTGGCAATTCTGAAGAGTCTACAAACTCCTTAGCTGATGTATTATGTGGGTTAGCATAAAGAAGCAGCTCTTCAGCTCCAAGCGATGCGTAATAGCGCAGTAGGCGCTCAAGAAGCATTCTCCTCTCCCTTCTACCAGTCAAATTTGAAATGATCAGCCCATGTTCAACAGAGTCAATGTAAGCAACTCTTTTGCCTTCAGAGGTACCGAGCGCGCTTATAACTACGCCATGCACCTGCCTATCTGCCATTCTGAGCTTCTTGATTGTTCTTCCCACTGAGAAATTAACAAGTACAATTCCTGGGTCATTTGCATATGGAAGCGCAGACTCACTGTATGCGCCACCTGGCAAAAAGCAGCACGCGCTTGTCTCCTTGCTTGAGATATTTAGGATATTTGCCTTGTTAGGCACCGTATATAAATAAACATACTGCCCGGATACTTTTCCGTAATTGCCCAAAGCGGTTGCCATTTTATCTGTCATGTGTTTAGCCGAGGCTCCCATTCCATTTAAGGCGCAGACAAGCACTTCTATTGCATCTTCGTATCTTTTCTGATTCAATAATGCGCTTATTTCTTGTGCATGTCTTGCGCCAGCTATCGCAAACTCGGCCTTTACCTGCTCAAATTCTTCAGGCACGACCCCAAATCTGCGGTAAAGCTGGCTGCTGTCGTTATGATAGAAAAGCGGTTTATTTATCTTTAGCGAGCCCTGCGGAAAGAGTCCAGTAATCAATCCTTCAATCACGAAATCTTTTTCGATTATGGGATGATCTAGGAACACTTTTCCTATGTAGCCTTTGTTTATCCTGTCTACTAAGAATCCACTTTGCGCTAGCGCTTCAAGCGATCTATTATGGCTCTCCAAGCCGCCGTTCCTTATGCGCAGGTGCTCATTTATCAGCTCCCTCTGCCTAAGAATCCTATCTACATCGTCCGAAGCGCGTATTAGCACCAACTTCTCCTGTAGGGATAATGCCTTGGGATCTTGTATTCCTATATCAGAAAGATGGGTGTCAAGGCGCTCAATTGCTATCTTCTTGCTTGAGAATATGGTCTTTAGCTCATCTATTGTTACAACTGACTTCTTGTATAGCCTGTCCGCAATCAAGTAAGTAGCAGGATCTATTTTGTCCATGCCTCTTGGTGCAAAAGCCGCAGTTACAAACTGTCTATCCCTCACATGTATGCTCGATATTATGCTTGGAGAATCAAGGCAGTTCAGGTACAGGGCTGTGTAATACAGCAATGCACTTTCCAAAAATTCGCTATCTTCGCCAGAATACGAGACCAGTTTATAGAAACTTTCACCCATCACAGGTATATAGCCTGGAGCCGCTTTGAATGCATTAAGGGCGGTTTTTGCGCGGCTTGTTAATAAGGCTTCAGACAGTCTTTGATACTGTGAAGAATTTACATGTCTCTTTATTATCTCGCATAATCCCACAATTGTGCCAAGTTTCGAATCTGCGTAGCCTAACAATACCTTGTTTGTGATTTCTATCTGCTCCGCGGAGCATCTCCTCAGTTCATCATAATAAAATTTAACTATATGCTTAACTAATTTCTCATCGCTCCCATACGCTTTTATATTATCGGCAAATCCGCGTATCTCCTCCGGACCCATAAATTCTATGCTCTTAGTAGACCCATACACAACGGTCTCTATGGCGCTTGGGTGAATCTTTGTTTTATCTAACTCTAGCAGCGCCTCCAAAACAGGCACAATCTTATCCTGGTTTATGGTGGTAAGGGCAAAATCGACCAGGCTTTGCGCTATCATATCCCTATCATGATAAACGATGTTCCCAATAGGGCAATCAACTATGTCAGTTACAAGCCTCTTTGCAAGATTAGCGGTTTCTTTATTAGAAAAGACCTTCTCGATTTCTTTCAGCCTTTCATTTTTCATGCTGCTCTTAAGATCTAAAATTGGCCTTTCGGCCTCTGGTGTAAACAATTTCTGTGCCATATTTTACGGCCTCATCGGCTACTTCAGGTCAACGGCATCCTACCCTGTCTTACTGCATAATCTGGGGTTTTTCTTTCAAATCCGGTCACTCCCTTTCTATTACGTACTTAACCGTCTCTTTCTGCTCAGGATGATGGTTTTAGCATTAACCCAGTACGCTTTTTGTGAATTAATCTCCTATTTAATACACGCAGTCATGCCACACTGGCGACCGAAAAAGCGCCTAGGTAGTTTTATAAGCTTAATCAATGATAATTTATATTGCAACTAACCTTTTATCGTCTTATGATAGGTTAAAACGGGATGGTGGAAATTATGGCAAACCAGAGTTCAATAGAGCATGTGCAGGATGCTGAAGAGGAAGCTAAAAAATTAATTGAAAATGCTGAAAAAAGTAAGGCAGAAAAGATACAAAAAGCGCAGGAAAAGGCCCAACAAATTGTTCAAGAAGCCGAGTCAAAGGCGAAGCAGATCAAAGAGCAGACACTTAAGGAGACCAACGCAGAGCTTGATAAGAAGCGCGAAAAGAGGCTCTTCGAGGCCCGTGCAACTGCAAAGAAGATACAGTCAAAGGACCTCAGCAATAACCTGCTCAAGAGTGTTATCAACAAACTGGTGAGGCAAATAATCGGTTGATCTATGTGTTTCACACGGAGCCCATGCAGAAATTAAGGATAGTCTCGCTGGACCGCGACAAGGAAAGTGTGATCGCTGCGCTGCATATGATGGGCGCCATAGACCTGAGGAAGAGCAAGCTGGAACTTGAAGATGATAAGCCTGCTCCTTATTCTAACGATATCTCCGAATCCCTTATAAGGGTAAACGGGGCATTGCAGCTGCTTCCAGCGCATGAAATAGAAAAGGCAGAGAGGCACATCATGCCAAAATCGCTTGTTTCTGAAGTAAAGAAACTTGAGATAATAAACCAGATATACTCTCTTGGCAACGAGAGGAAGGAAATTGAGGACGACCAGCGCTCAATCGCGTACGCACAGCACATAGCAACTGCGTTCTTGGACATAAAGATAGACTTCAGCAAGATAAAGAGCGACTACCTTGTCTACAGGGCATTTGAGACAGACGGCAAAGGCGCAAAGGTTTTTGCAAGGAACGTAAAGAAGTCCGGCATCAAAGACATAGAGCTTTACACTTCGCGCACAGGAAAGGGATTTCTTGTACTTGCCGTTTATGGCAAATCAGAGAATATTGATGAATTCTTCAAAGGGCTTAAGATAAATGAACTTGACCTTGCTGCAAAGTACCTTGACTCTACTCCAGTAGATATACTCAATACAACAAAGAGCAGGTCTGTGCAGAATAATGTAAGATTCAACGATATACAGAAGCGACTTGCATCTATAAGCAGCAAGAACTATTCGCATCTTTCAAACCTTAAGGAGATGCTTGAGATAGAGCTTGAACGCGCAGACGTAAGCTCCGCATTCAAGAAGACCCAAAGCACATTTGTTGTTGAAGGATGGGTCTGGAAGAAAAGGGTAGAGGAACTTAAGCAGCGAGTATCCAATATTACAAACGCAAAGGCATACATTGAGGAACTAGAAAGCGACGAGCTTGCCCCCACCTACACAAGAAGGCCAGGATTCCTCAAACCCTTCGATTATCTTGTAAGCTTCTATTCTGTACAGAGAAGCGACGAGATAGACCCAACATGGATATTCATCATATCCTTCCCAATATTTTACGGACTTATGGTAACTGATGTAGGGTACGGGATTGCATCACTTCTACTCGCGACTTTCATAGCAAGCAGATCAAAGAACGACCAGGACGGCCTTCTTTACAATGCTGCAAAGCTCTGGCAGCTAAATTCGTTTGCTGCAATGTTCTTTGGCCTGCTGTCCAACCAGTACTTCGGCTTCCAGCTGCCATACAGCACTCCATTCCATTTTGACTGGTTGAAGAACACGCCTGAGCTTATTGCGATAACCATAATATTCGGGATAATCCAGGTGCTGCTTGGTCTTGCTCTTGGGATATACAACAGCTACCATCATGGCCACAAGAAGCTTGCAATTGCAAAGTTCACTTCAATGCTCGTAGTGTTCTTCGGCACACTTGCTGTTGCAGGGCTGCTCTTCGGCGCAATAAGCACGCAGATAGCAACAATATCGGAATACATTGCAATTCTTGCTGTAATACCAACACTTGCTCTAAGTGGGATAGAGGCAGCAGAGATCACGAGCCTTATAACACACCCCCTAAGCTATGCAAGGCTTATGGGTTTCGGGCTTGGCAGCGTAATCATTGCCTTCCTGATCGACATGGCATTCACCCCTAACCTGAGCAACGGCATAGTGACGTTCATAATCTTCGCAATAATCTTCGTACTTCTGCACCTGCTCAACATGACACTTTCCATATTCGAAGGATTAGTGCAGGGAGTAAGGCTTAACTTTGTAGAGTTCTTCTCAAAGTTCTATATCGGAAGCGGGATAAGCTTTAGTCCATTCAGTTACAAAAGGGTTTATACTAAAGAAAATGAATAATATTGGTGAATTATGTGGCATTCGACGTAGGAACAGCAATAGCAGCAATCGGAGCCGGAATAGCAATTGCCGGAGGCGCAATAGGCACGGGAGTAGCGCAGTCAGGAATCGGAAGTGCAGGCTTGGGCCTGATAGCAGAGAAAAGGGAGAATTTCGGAACAGTGCTCCTGTTCTTCTTCATCCCTGAAACCCTGCTCATATTCGGTTTCATAATCGCGATACTCATAATGCTCAAGGCCAGCCTAATATAAGGGTATAATCATGTCCCTAGACTCAATAAGGAAGTCAATCATTAGCGAGGCGCAATCAAAGGCATCTGCGATAGAGGAGGAAGGAAACGCGCAGGCACGCCGCATAGTCAAGGAGGCTGAAGATAAGGCAAAGGCAATACTGAAGGATATGCAGGAGCAGGCGGATCACGAAGCTGACCGATTGGCAAAGGAATCAGAGGCAGGAGCAGAGACCGAGGCAAACTCAATGCTGCTTGAGGCAAAGGGCCAGGCCGTAGAGCGCTCGCTCAGGAAGGTCCTTGACGGTGCACAAACTAGCATCTCCAAGAACGCAATGAAGGAGATACTAAAGGAAAGCATAAAGCAGTTCAAGGAGCTATCCGGCGGAAACTTCACGATCAAGACCAGCAAGAAGAACGAGGCTATGTTCAAGGGGACTGCGTATGAAGTTGAATACAGTGACATAGACGGGTTCATGCTCTACGCAGACCACGGCAAGATTGCTCTCAATGCGACAGTGAGCAGTGTGGTTCAGCACCGTACTGATGAGGCAAGAAAGATAATCGCATCAGAGCTTTTCGGCGCGGGATCGCGTACCAAGGCAATTCCAAGGGGTTCGCCAAAAGTGAAAATGGAAAAGCCGAAGGCAAAGAAGGAGAAAAAGGCAAGGATTCAGAAAAAAACAAAGGCAAAGGCCAAGAAGAGGTAATAGATTTGTTATCGGGTTCAGGAGCAGCAAGGCACTACGGTTACTCTAGTGCCAGGGTCAAGGCCATGGAATCTAGGCTTGTGTCAAACAAGACGATGCATGAAATAATGAATGCAAAAGATGCAGGCACAATAATCTCCATACTCTTTCAGGGCGATTACAAGAAGGATCTTGAGGAGTTCGGCGGACTTAGCATAAAGGGGGAGCTGATCGACTTTGCCCTAAGCAAGAACCTGGCAAAGAATGTATCAAAGCTAGTTCAGATATCCCCCACTACCGAAAGGGTCCTGATCAGGGCAATAGCAGGAAAGTGGAACCTTTACAATGTCAAAATAGCAATCGAGGCAAAAGAGAGGAAGTCAAGTTATGACTCGATTGCAAGATACATAATTGACTACGGCAGGTATGATGCAGCTGCAATAAAGGAGGCAATGCGGGAGGACACGATAGAGGGAATGCTCAACAAGTTCATGATAAACTCTCCATACAAGGACATATTGAAGGATGGACTTGAAGCCTACAAGAAGAGCAAGAGCTCACCTGATGCGGTTGCGGCAATTGACAAATCCTACTACAAGCTGCTTGGGGATGTGATAATCGGCCTGAGGGTAGTGGACAACAGCGCAGCCCGAATCGTGAAGATGGATGTTGACATGAAGAATCTCATCTATCTGATAAAGGCAAAGCGTGCAGGGATAAAGTTCTCTGACATAAGCGGCAATCTCATCAGCAGCGGAAACATTTCAATAAGTGAACTTGAGCAGATGTATGGCAGCTCAAAGGACATAGAGTCAATGGTTGCACAGGCAAAACTATACGACCTGAAAGGCGCAGTTGACATATACAAGGAGTCAAAGGGCAGGCAGCTTCTTCCTTTTGAGATAGGAATCAGGAACTCGATATTCAAAAACAGCGTAAGCATACTTAACCACAGCATTCTCTCATTCGGCGCTATACTTGCATACGCTTACATGAAGGAAATTGAAATATTCACGCTCAGGGTAATCATAAACAGCAAGATTTACGGGTTAAGCAAGGAGGAAGCAAACAGGCTGATCGTATGGAAGACAGAGTAGAACGCACTGTAAAGATAGCCTACATGGGCAATAGCCTACTTCATGTAGGATTCAAGATAGCTGGCATTACGGAAGCCCATGTTGTATCAGACACCCAGCAGGCAGAATCAAAGCTGAAGGAACTCTCGGATAGAGGTGATGTGGGGATAATAATCATAACATCATCAGTCAGGAAGATGGTCAAGGACAGGAGGCTCGGCGAGCTCATATCCTCAAGCATCTTTCCACTCATAGTGGAGGTTCCGGAGCTTGGCGAGCAGCTAGGCGAGGAAGACACGCTCAGGATGCTGATAATGCGCGCCATAGGCATTGATATTACAAAAAATATTTAACGTGATTTTATGGGACATATTGAAAGAATTTCAGGACCTCTTGTGATAGCGAGCGAGATGTTAGGCAGCAAGATGTACGACGTGGTTAAAGTAGGCGACCTTGGACTTATCGGAGAAATAATCCAACTCAAAAAAGAGAGGGCAGTCATACAGGTCTACGAAGACACTACAGGGCTAAGGCCAGGGGAGAAGGTCGAGTCAACCAACGCCCAGCTTTCAGTTGAGCTTGCGCCAGGGCTTCTTGGGAATACATACGACGGAATCCAAAGGCCATTAGAAGTGCTCAAAGCCAAGAGCGGATCCTTCATAAGCAGGGGACTTACTGCAAATGCGATAGACAGAAACAAGAAATGGAAATTCTACCTTGAAAAAGGAATAAAGAATGGCAGTATGGTAAAGGAAGGGGATATACTTGGGTATGTAAAAGAGACCGAGTACCTAAGCCACTACATAATGGTTCCTTTGGGCATAGATGGCAGGATAACCGGACTTAAGGAAGGAACATTCAAGGCAGACGACAAGATAGCTGTCGTTGAGAAGGGCAACAAGAAGACAGAGTTGACGCTTATTCAGAAAAGGGCAGTGAGGTCTCCAGCAAAGTTCACAAAGAAATTCAGGTCAGAAGAGCCTCTTATAACCGGCCAGCGAGTCCTTGACCTTCTCTTTCCAGTTGCAAAGGGAGGAACCGCAGCATCACCTGGCCCCTTCGGCTCAGGCAAGACCGTAATACAGCACCAACTCGCAAAATGGTCCGATGCAGACATAATTGTATTGGCACTTTGCGGAGAGCGCGGCAACGAGGCCACAGAAGTGCTTACAGAATTTCCCGAGCTCAAGGATCCTAAGACCGGGCGACCGCTTACCGAACGCACTGTAATAATTGCAAACACGAGCAACATGCCAGTAGCCGCAAGAGAGGCCAGTATATACACCGCAATGACAATAGCAGAGTACTTCAGGGACATGGGATACAGCGTTGCAATACTTGCAGACTCGACATCAAGATGGGCTGAGGCAATGAGAGAAATATCAGCGCGTCTAGAAGAGATGCCTGGCGAAGAAGGATATCCTGCCTATCTTCCCAAGCGTCTTGCAGAATACTACGAAAGGAGCGGCAAGATAGAGGCACTGTCTGGAAAGATCGGCTCGATAACGCTAGTGGGCGCAGTCTCGCCTCCAGGCGGAGACCTATCCGAACCTGTGTCTCAAGGAACCCTCAGGGTTGTCAAGACTTTCTGGAGCCTTGACAAGTCTCTTGCAGATTCCAGGCACTTCCCCGCAATAAACTGGCTCAACAGCTACTCGCTGTACCTTAACGACCTGAACGCATGGTACGTGAAGAATCTTGGCGAGGCGTTCGTTGAAAACAGGATAGAGGTTGCAAGAATACTGCAAAAAGAGGCGGAGCTGAAGGACATAGTGCAGCTTGTAGGCGCAGAGGCGCTTCCTGACGCAGAAAGAATAGTGCTTGAGATAGGGAGAATGATAAGGGAAGACTTCCTAAGGCAGAGCGCATTCGACGAAGTGGACGCGTACACGAGCATGAAGAAGCAGGCATTCATGATATCATCAATACTGTACTTCAGGAAGAGGGCTGACGATGCAATAAAGAGCGGAGTTGACCTCAACAGCATCCTGAAGCTTAAAGTCAGGGAAGATATCTCCAGGATGAAGGAGACGAAAGAGCACGAGGTTGACAAAGCCGCACAGAGGATACGCTCTGAAATAGATTCGCAATTCAGTGCTCTGCTTAAAGAGTACAAGGAAAATAATAGGTGATCAAAATGAAATTTGAAATAGAGTATAGCACAATTGAAAATGTAGCCGGGCCATTGGTTGTTGTAGGAAAGGTAAGGAATGCGCAGTACAACGAGATCGTCAAGATAAAACTTCAGGACGGAGAGGAAAGGCTTGGCCAGGTGCTCGATACGAGCAGCACGCAGGCAATAGTGCAGGTATTCGGCCCTACCAACGGCATAAACATAAACAACACCTCGGTCAGCTTCCTCGGAGAGACATTGAGCACAGGGGTAAGCGAAGGGATGCTTGGAAGAGTGTTTGACGGCCAGGGACGTCCAAGGGACACCAGCGCAGGAGTCTCTTACGATGATAAAAGGGACATAAACGGTTATCCAATAAATCCGGTTGCAAGGG
The DNA here is from genome assembly GCA_028866935.1 of Microcaldota archaeon. Classification (GTDB taxonomy): domain Archaea; phylum Micrarchaeota; class Micrarchaeia; order Micrarchaeales; family CABMGC01; genus JAJZNA01. The sequence continues at coordinate 12,503 of JAGWHH010000013.1, forward strand.
CTTACCCAAGCGAATTCATAGAGACCGGAATATCCGCTATAGATGGGCTTGACACGCTTGTAAGGGGGCAGAAGCTTCCAATATTCTCATCTTCAGGGCTGCCACACAACCAGCTTGCGGCTCAGGTCACAAGGCAGGCATCGGTAAAGGGCACCAACGAAAGCTTTGCAGTAGTCTTTGCAGGCATCGGCATGACATACGATGACTACAGGTACTTCTTCGACGAGTTCAAGAAGACCGGGGCACTTAAGAACACTGCAGCATTCATAAACCTTGCAGATGACCCAAGCATAGAGAGAATAATAACGCCACGCCTTGCGCTGACAACTGCAGAATACCTTGCATTTGACAGGGGCATGCACGTTCTGGTAATCATGACTGACATGACCAATTACGCAGAATCGCTAAGGGAGCTCTCAAGCGCAAGGGAAGAGGTTCCTGGAAGGAGAGGATATCCAGGATACATGTACACTGACCTTGCAAGCCTTTATGAGCGCGCAGGCATTATACGCGGAAAGCCGGGCAGCATCACGCAGCTTGATATAGTGACTATGCCAAGCGACGACGTTACGCACCCCATACCTGACCTTACCGGATACATAACCGAAGGGCAGATATTCATGTCAAGAGAGCTCTCAAACAGGGGATTATATCCTGCAATACAGCCACTCGGGTCACTTTCAAGATTAATGAACAACGGCATAGGGGCAGGAAAGACAAGGGAGGACCACAAAGGGGTTTCAGACCAGCTCTACGGGCTATATGCAAAGGCGCAGGAGGCAAGGAGCCTTAGCGCAATAGTAGGCGCAGAAGCACTTAGCGAGAGCGACAAAAGATATCTCAAGTTCGGCGAGGATTTTGAGAACAATTTCCTCAAGCAGGGTTTCTACGAACGAAGGACTATAGAAGACACGCTCAACATCGGATGGGACCTGCTTTCACAGGTGCCCGAGGGCGAGCTCACAAGAGTGAAGAAGGAATACATAGAAAAGTATTACAAGAAAAACAAGGTAGCCAAATAATGCCTGACATAAATCCAACAAGGATGAACCTCATACAGCTCAGGAGGAGGATAGTCGTAGCAAGGAAAGGCTACGACATCCTGAAAAGGAAGAGGGAGGTCCTTGTCATAGAATTCATGAAGATGCTCAAGCAGTCCAAGGAGTCAAGGGCGCTGCTTAACGAGCTAATCCAGCAGTCATACAAGACAGTGACCATAGCCTCAACTTACGTCGGCAACTTTGAGCTGGAGGATGTGGCAATGCACATGAAGGAAGCAGAACCTATACAGATAAGGATAAAGAATATAATGGGTGTAAGGATCCCCCTGATAAACAGAATGCAGCGGGCTCCTTCCATGTCCTATTCTGTGCTTCCATCAAGCCTTGCAGTTGATGATATCAGCGACTCATTTGTAAAAGTCACCAATTCCATAATAGATGTTGCGCAAAGGGAGCAGGGGCTTAAGCGCCTTGTGATAGAGATAGACAAGACAAAGAGGAGAGTCAACGCACTTGACTACCGCGTAATACCAAGAATGCGCGCCCAGTCAAAATACATAAGAATGAGGCTCGAAGAGATGGACAGGGACACGTTCTCAGCCCTAAAGCACGTGAAGAAGAAGCTGGCTACAGCCCACGAAGCCTAATATCAGCGTCTCCTAGAGAAATACAGGCTTCCTATAAAGATAACAATCCCTATCATTATGAGCGGCACAATATAATTTGAGCCTGAAGAGGCATTGTTATTGGCGCCTGTTTGATTTTGAGCCTGTATGCTCTGGTTCTGCATGTAAAATAATGAGAAATTGCCCTCTGTCCCATAACTTTGCTGTGTAGCCAGGATCTGGGGATTATAGACATACTCTCCAACTGCCTTCCCGCTTTTAACATCTATATAAATTCCCCGATATATGCTGCCTTTAAACGGGCTGCCGCTTGTCACGGCCCAGACTATTGCGTATCCGGAAGTCAATGTGCTGTTCCTGTTTACTACGCCCTCTATTCTTTCAGTCGCATTACCTGCGCCACTAGTTATTCCATACTCTCTTGCTATGCTTAACGCCCTGGCTGCGCTTATGTTGATGATGTACGGTTCTGAAGGGCCAACATATCCAGTAACAAAGCTGTCATTTATTGTTACGGTTATCCCAAGCATCCTTGCCAAAGGTGACACCCCTCCAAATGTGCCGCTAGCCTCTGTTCCATTGGAAAATGGCACATTATATGTGAAGTATACATAGCTAAGATTGCCATACGAAGTTCCTGTGTTAAAGGAGATATAGCGATTGTAATAGGGCTGGCCGAGCTTGCCCCAAAGGTAGGATATCGCTATATTCTCTGTACGCTTGCTCACGTTCGCATACGAAGAGTTAGTTGATACTACCCCAGATACGTTTGCATGCCCCGAACTTGAATTTGCTGCCATTGGCGTAAAGTTAGCAGCTGCTGCAAGTCCTGCAGCATAAAGCACCACTACGAAGGCAATTATAAATTTATTCGTCTAATCACGTATTGATGCCTTTTGCATTAAAGATATTTAACTATTAGTAAATGGCATTAAATGGTCATATGGTAAACGCGTGCCTTTACAGCGGAGGAAAAGACTCCACATTATCGCTTCACAAAGCAATTGCGTTAGGGATACCAATAGACCTGATAATAACTATGATATCCAAATCAAAGGAGAGCTACATGTTCCATTATCCTAACGTTAAATACACCTGTCTTCAGGCCGAGGCTCTTGGGATAAAGCAGGTATTTGCTCACACAGAAGGCAAAAAGGAGGAAGAGCTAAAGGACCTGGAAAGAGTGCTTAAAGAAAACAATGTCAAGTTCCTTGTCACTGGGGCAACGTACAGCAGGTACCAGGGAGAGCGCATAAACAAGCTTGCAGCATCAATGGGGATAGAGCACCTTGCGCCTTTATGGCACATAGATCCAGAGGCGGAGCTTGGCGAAATCGCAACAGACTTCAATGCCATAATAACCTCCGTATCCGCAGAGGGCTTTGATGAATCATTTCTCGGCCATAGGATAGATGAAGAGATAATAAAGAAGCTAAGACTCCTTCATAGGAAATACGGGATAAATATGCTTTTCGAAGGCGGCGAGGCGGAAAGCTTTGTTCTTGACGCGCCCCTTTTTAAGAAAAAGATTGTAATAAAGAAAGCAAGGACTGAATGGAACGGCAACAGGGGAATGTATATTATTGAGGATGCAGTGTTTCAGGATAAGAAATGATCACTTCGTCCCGTTAAGCTTTTTTGTGAATGATACCAACGCGCAAAGAAGCTGCGCAATCAATTCCTTCGTGCCCTCGTCAATAAGATTTCCATTCTCATCAAATTTTTTTGCCGCAAAGGTCACTATCACTTCTGGCTTGTTTACCGCATGCATGTCAAGGTACACAAAGCTCTGCCTTAACTGAAGCTGCGCGCGCTCCCCTCCAATCATGCCAGTAGCCGCGCTCATAACTGCAACCGGCTTTCCAGCCCACGAATTGTCAGTGTAGGGCCTTGAAGCCCAGTCCATCGCATTCTTCAAGACTCCTGGTATGGAGTAGTTGTACTCTGGGGTTGCTATGAGTATCGCATCGGCAGCCTTTACTCTTGCCTTGAACTCCTTAACTGACTGGGGCATATCATTCTCGTATTCCTGGTTGAACATCGGCATGTTAGCAATATCTGCGATCTCCAACTGGGAATCCTCAGGAACAAGGCCCTGCGCGGCATCGAGCATAGCCCTGTTGTATGACCCCCTCCTAAGGCTACCTGCTATTCCAAGTATCTTTATCTTTCCCACAAACAATTTTCGTAAATAAGGAATAAAAGGCTAACTGCAAGGTGTAGGCTGTTCCGCACACTTAAATTCTTATACTGGGCAATATGACATTAGATAGACTATGGCTTATTTGTTGGAACAGTCTAGAAGATTTGTTTTCCTCATAATTCTTGTTATTTCCAGTGCATGCATCGCGCAGGCGGCTACTGTCTGCACAAGCGCCACAAACGTATCAGGCCAGCAAGTACTCCATTTTGCACTCGATAATGTTCCCTACACTGTTACTGAGAACTTCGTTACTCCGGATTATGCAGGAATAACTATAAACGGCGTATCTTATCCTACTGTCTACCCAAACGCCCAAATCGTAATAAATTCAACTTCAGGATCTTACGCACAGGTTACAAAGATAAACTATGTTCCTATACAACAGTCAGTAAACCTAATACTATGTTCTGGCAAACAGGACATAAACACCTATTACACTTTCAATATTTCTGATAACAACTATGGATATCTATACTTTGCCTATTACAATACACTTCTTTCTATAAGCTCAAGCTCTAACTCCTCTACTCCAGTGAACGTTACTATACGTAATGTCACAAGCAAAACTCCAGAATTGAATCATGGCTACAACAAGATAATAGCATTAAATGTCAGTGTTGTGACAAGTGCTCCTGTAGTGATAAACATGACACAGGGCGTCCCCTGCTCACTGCCTGCAGGCTCTATATCCGTATACCGTTTGATGCAAGACACCTGGATCAAGATAAACAATCCTCAATCTGATTCAGCTTCTTGCACACAGACATTTCCGATATCTGCGCAATCTAGCGTAGGGGTATTTTACAATAGCAACAAGCAACAAACCACGTCCATTACCGTATCCACAACCAGTTCTGCACCAACTACCACAAAGCGAATTACCACTAGTTCTGCGACAGTGCACACTACCTCAATGTCAACCACAACCATGCTGCCTGGGCAGTGCGAAAAGGACATTCAGTGCCCATTGCTTACCGATTCCTGTTCCGCCTACTCGTGCCTGGTAAACAAGTGCATAAACCACCTGTGCCAGGAAGTCGAAGTTCCTTTGAAAAATGGGAATTCCAATACTCTAATAAATAATACCGGTGCCCAGCTAAGCGTTGCAAGTTACAGCGCTTTGGCTGCCCTAAATGACGCCTTCATTTACTCTTACATAACGCTGGGAAACTGGTTATTGGTTGTTTTAGTATTGGTAGCCATGATGCTATTTGTCATCGCAAGAAGACTGGTTCTGGCACTAAGGCGCAACATGAGCAAAGCTGAACCAAAGAAAATAAGCAAGAGAAAAGAGGTCAAACCCAAAGGCAGCTAAACCCCGTTCCTTATAAATCTAGCGTTATATAATATTACTGGTAAAATATTAGTGATAACATGAAAGGAAAAGTAAAGATGTTCAATCTAGAGCGTGGATTTGGATTCATAACCGGCGAAGACGGGAAGGATACCTATTTCCATAAGACGTCAATACAGGGCGGCGCAGCGATTTCAGTAGGCGACTCGGTAGAATATGACGTAGAGCAAGGAGACCGCGGAACACGCGCAAAGAACGTAAAGAAAGTATAAACTTGCTTTAAGGAGGCACAACAATAATGCTTAGCGAGCGCTACGCATTCCTTCTTATGAAGGAATAAAAGGCTAACTACAGCATATATGGTATCCTTATGCTCAAATTGTCAAAATACGGCAGTTATGCTGGAAACCCCATTGAAGAGGAAGACAAACTTGCAAACAGCATAGCAAGCAAGGGAAAGAAGGTACTCCGTCTGCACAGGGGGGATCCGGCAGCATACTTCCCCACTCCAAAATACATAGTAAACGCATATCTGCATGCGCTAAGGAGCGGCAAGACCGGATATTCATTTCACGCAGGCATAACCGAACTCAGGGAGGCAATAGCGAAGAGGCATAGGAGACTTAGGCATCTTAATGCAGATCCAGAGAATGTACTAGTCACCCAGGGTGTAAGCGAAGCGATAATGTTCCTGAGTGCATCCCTTACGGATCCAGGCGACATGGCGATAATCTTCAGGCCCTATTATGTGCTATATCCTACCTGCCTTGAGGTTGAGGGCGGAGTTCCTATTTACGTTGACTGCAAGGAGGAGGACCGTTTCAGGATAAATCCCGATAATCTAAGGAAGGCGCTAAAGTCAAGCAGAGGAAAGCGGATAAAGTTCATGATATTTTCCAACCCAAGCAATCCTACTGGTTCAGTTACCAGGAAACAGGAGCTCTCCGAGATAGTGGATATAGCAAATGACAATGACATATTCATAGTAAGCGATGAGATCTACGATGAATTGGTATTCAACGGGGCCAAGTTCACAAGCCTTTCAGAAGTCTCAAAGGGCGTTCCTTCCGTCATCTTCGGAGGCGCATCAAAGGGCTTTGATTCAACAGGCTTTAGGATAGGCTATGCAATATTCCCTGAAACTGACCGGTTCTCAAAAGAAGTCAGGGAAAGAATGGCAAAATATGCGCAGATGAGGCTATCTTCAAATACTCCTGCCCAATACGCGTTTGCGCGCGCCCTTAATGACATGAGCATACATCAAAAGACGGTTGCCAGCATGGTAAAGATGATAGAGAAAAGGGCCAATTTCACAAGCGACCTGATAAACGAAAGCGAATTCATGAGTTCAGCAAGGCCCGAAGGCGCATTTTATGCACTTGCAAGAATCAACATGCAAAAAATCAGGTTCAAGAATGACGAGGACTTATCAAGAAGGCTGCTTATCGAGGAAGGCGTGCAGATAACAAGAGGTTCTGGTTTCGGAGCGCCGGGCCACATAAGGATAGTGACACTTGCTCCGGAAAACCAGCTTGAGCTGGCAATCAGAAAGATAAATAAATTCTTCGTGAGGCATTCTAAATAAATAACGTTAGAGGGAGGCATCGTCTAGTGGTAGGATAGCGCCTTTACACGGCGCGGGCCTGGGTTCAATTCCCTGTGCCTCCATTAAGTATCTCCGAGAACAAGGTATCAGATACCCTTGGCAAAGATATATATAGTCGTTTGTTGTAATTTAATCATGTCAGGCACAGTTCCTTTGGAGCAAGCACTGAAAATGATAAACGATACTACTACTTGTGAGGCCAACAAGAAGCTCATTTTAGACTTTATACCCTACCTGAAATCAGGTGCAGCCAATGGAAAGAAACCTGCAAAGGACAATACTATTGTAAGACACCTTTACTGTTACAAGAAAATTCTTGAGTATTGGCCACCTGAAAAGGAGCTAATCAAGGCAGATAGGGATCAAATAATTCGCCTCATGAATGCTATTGACTCTGCTACACCTATAACACTTAATGGAGAGGGTAGAAATAAAGTGCTAAGCGAGGGCACCAAGGCCAAGGTGCGCCTGATAATAAAAATGTTGTTCAAGCATTATGTGGGAGAGGATGAGGTTTATCCTAGGCAAGTTTCATGGATCAAAACTACTGATAGAAGCGAGATGTCAATAACTTCAAATGACCTTATAAGCAAGAATGAACTGAACCAGATGATTTCATGTACTTTAAACCTACGTGATTCGGCGATAATTGCCCTGCTTAGCGAGGGCCTGAGGCCCCACGAGCTGCTTGCACTTAAGCGCAAGAACCTAGACCTGGACTCTGAACCACCTCATATATTCATACCACCTGGGACAAAGCATGGCAGAAGGACTGAGCCGATCCTTTTCTCTGTGCCTTTTCTGGCTAGGTACCTTGACACGATAAAGGGCCTTGAAGGGGAAGATCCTTTATTCTTACATAACTTGACTGATGGACAGAAAAGACCTATGACTTACGATGCTCTTCGCATGATGGTGCAGAAATGCGCCAAACGTGCTGGAGTATCCCAGAAACGCAGGGTATGGCTATACTTATTCAGACACACGGCTATAACCAGGGATGCAGAAAAATATTCGTCACACATAACTGCAAAGAGGCACGGCACTTCTCCAAGGATGCTTGAAAAGCATTATGTACATCTGATAAGCTCCGATGTAGATAACGCTTTCATGCGTGAAAATAATCTCAAGAAGAAGGAAGAGGATGAGCAACCCACTGTAAGGCCATGTTTAAGGTGCAACTACGTCAATTCGCTCAATACAAAGTACTGCGGAAGATGCGGATCCGCACTGGATAAAGATACAGCAAGGCAGCAACTGACAAATAAGGAGGATCTCCGCAAGCTGGCATTTGCATACATCAAGAATGAGGATGATGTAAAGAAGCAATTTGAGATGCTTAGGCTGCTTGATCAAAAGGACAAAAAGAAAGAGTGAAACTATGCCAGAATTACACGAGTTGTATGTATGCAGCATATGTGGACATGAAAGTCCAAGGAATTTATCTGAGACTGGGATAA
>JAGWHH010000014.1 GCA_028866935.1 Microcaldota archaeon
CGCTTGGGACCGGAGCCATACATAGCCAACCTTACAGATGTTGCTGCAAGGCACGGGCATGTAAAGATGCAGAGGCAGAACAGTCCAGGTACAGTTGGTGGCAGGACTATGAAGATGGACGGCGGTCTTCTTTTTGCCTTTTCTAATGAGCCATTTGACTTGACCTACGGATCAGATAACGGAGAAAAGGGAGAGATGCAGGGCATTACCGCAGCAATAATTCCTGCAGGTATAACGTACAAAATAACTCACAACGGCAGCCTGCACATTGCATCTTCTAATTTAGGGATGCAGTCTGAAAGTCCAATAAGTAAGCCAGTAGGATACACCATGTCATACATAAAGACGCATCTCAATTCAGCAAAGGCAAACAAGCTTGCAATACCCCTATTGATGAATGGGGAGGTAGTAACAACGGGCGCAGAGAGAGTTGATGGGAATGAGAAGCACGTAGTCATAGGGCCAAAAAACCAGGAACTTTCAGCAGCAAATTCAATGTCACCGCAGGATTATCATGTCCACATGAGGCTAACTGAGACTTACACTACATTTAGCGGAATGACCCTTGAGTATACTATCGGAAAGACAAAGCAAAGGATTGAAGTGGGGGTGGGGGAGACAATAATAGTTCCTGCTGTAGTGGTGCACAAGGTTGAACTTCACGGAATCGAGCCCACATTTGTGACAATGTCGAGCAGGACCGGGATAAGGGAAGACAAGTTTATTATTCCAGAGATGGAAAATCCTAACCTGAATGGAAACTTAATTATAGCATTAAGGCCATAATAAGATCCGAGTTTTATGGGCAGCGCTGAACAGAAGCATATTAGCCACGGTTACTCTATATGGATGATTCCAGAAGGCAAGCAGCGCAGGGAGCTTGAAGGGATAATAAACGGTATTTCTTCGAAGTACGGAACAGCGCAATTCATCCCTCATGTAACGCTTGTAGGTTCAGTTTTAAAGACTCAACAAGAAACGGTAAAGTATTGCATAGAGCTAGCGAAAAATATCAAGATGTCCAGGTTTGAATTTACAGAAATTGGCAATTCAGACCTCTTTTACAGGTCTGTCTTCATAAGAATAAAAAAGGACCCTCTTCTTCAAGACGCTTACGAAAAGGCAGTGCAGGCCTTCGGATTGGAAAAGAAGGACTTCATGCCGCATCTAAGCCTATTGTACTCTGATTTTGACCAGGATAAGCGAGATAAGATAATAAGTGAAATAGACCAAGTCCGTTTGAAAAGTATGGGATTTTATACCGGAAAACTTCACCTCTTTTTAACTGAGGGGACAGCAGGGGAATGGAGAAAAGTGAAGGAATTTAAGATTTCGCAGCAACTAGTATAGCAAACGGACATCCGCCTTATAATCTACAAATGCTTAAATCCTGATGTTTATACTTAATTCGTGGTCATTGTGTCCTTTTGGAATGGAAATTCAGCAAAGACGAGTTTTGGAATTGACGGGGAAATGGTAGATGAGCATCTTGTTCAGTTGCCATTCCTGCATGCCAACATAAAACCTCCATCAAAAGTCATCGACGTGGGGTGCACAGGCAGTCCTGCCGCACTTCAGCTAGCTACTATAAGATATAATGTAATGGGAATAGACTACAACGACTACGGGATCAAGCATCCCAATATCAAGTTTGTGCAAGGCGACTTTAACGCTGCAGATCTAGGAAAGGAAAAGTTCGATACAGCAATAGTGATGAATGCAATCGAGCACTTCGGTTTGCAGTATTACAAAAGGGACGAGATTCTTGACAGGCAGGCAGACATTAGGGCAATGACAAAGATAAAGGAAATTCTAAGTCCCGGAGGTCAGCTTATCTTCTCATCAAAATACGGGATATCTGATCTTGCTACAAAATCAGGTAAACCATTCATGCGCATATACGATGAAAAGGCACTGGACGTTTTGCTAAGTGCCTTCAAGATCGACAAGACAGAATACTACCTGATTTCAGACGGGAAAAATATCAGGCAGGTTCCAAAAGAGGAAGCTGCAGGCGCAAGGTACTACGGCAACAGCCGATCTTATGCATTCGTGTGCATAAGCGCAACAAAAATCTAGGAACTGTAGGGAAAGCTTAAATAATAACCGCCCACCTTTAGATAAGATATCAATGAGTGGGGCTGCAAGACATAAAGAAGCTAATTCTTGTAACAGTCTGTACGGCAAGGACCTTTTGGATATAAGGGATTTAGACAAAGACCAGATAAAGTTCCTAATGCGCAGAGCAGATACAATGCTAGGCGCTCTAAATTCAAGTAAAAGACTAGATCCATTAAAAAATATGATTTTGGGCAAATTGTTCTTCGAAGAGAGCACAAGGACAAGGCAGAGCTTCGAAATTGCAATACAGAAGCTGGGCGGCGGATACACCGGATTTAACAGTGACAAAGAGACGTCAGTAATGAAGGGAGAAAGCCTAGCCGATACAATAAAAGTAATGTCATTGATGTACGCTGACGTTCTTGTATTAAGACACCCAGACGAAGGAGCAGGAAGAGAGGCTGCGACTCATTCAGATGTTCCTGTCATAAATGCCGGAGATGGGGTAGGCCAGCACCCAACGCAGGCTCTTCTAGACCTATTCACTTTGCGCATGGAGAAGGGCAGGATGAAAGATTTGAACATAGCAATTGTTGGGGATTTGGCAAACGGGAGGACGGTGCACTCCCTTGCATATGCATTAGCTCTCTTTAACAATAACATGACTTTCATAGCGCCCCCAGAATTGCAACTGCCAAGGCGCATAATATCCGATCTAAAGAACAATTACAGCATAAGCACCCAAAAAACCTCCTCTATAGAAGCCGCGCTTGATGTCGACGTAATTTACATGACTCGGATACAGAGAGAACGGTTCAAAAAGCCAGAGGATTACGCACGCTTTGCATCAAGCTATACAATAGACGAGGACTTCATGTCAAAGGCAAGGGAAGGAACCATAGTGATGCATCCTGGGCCGCGCTTGACTGAAATTTCACCAAAAATAGATTCGCTTCCAGGCTCAGTATACTTCAGGCAGGCGTCTTACGGGGTTCCAGTAAGGATGGCCATACTAAAAAGTCTACTCGTTAAATGATAAGATAAACTACAGATCCTTGGTTTGCCTGTCAACGGGCTTATTCTCATAATGAAAGACAGCCTTCTTTATTGCCCTAAGAGAAAGAGTCGCGCAATGAATCCTTACCGGGCCAGGATCAACAGCTATCAAGTCAAGCAGCCTTTTCTTGTCAAAGGCCTCTATCTCTTCAAGTGTCTTTCCCTTTAGAAAATCAGTAAGTATGCTTGATGTGCCCATGGATATCACGCACCCAGACCCATCGAATTTAACGTCAGCTACCTTCCCATCCTCTATCTTTAGGTATACGGTTATCTTGTCGCCGCATGAGATATTCTCCTCATGCGTGTTAACATTGGCATCCTGAATGCTGCCCTTGTTCTTCGGATGTTCGTAATTGTATATCAGCTCCTCAGCATACATATCAAGATCCATAATCGCACCTACATTTTCATGTACTCTTTCATCATGCATTTGTCCTGCACAAATGCCATTCCTTTATCCTCAGCATACTTTCGCGTTTCCTCATTAATAATGCCTTCCTGGAGCCATAGTGCCTTTGCGCCTATCTGCGCTGCCTGCTTTGCAATCGCCAAAGTATCCTCAGATGGCCTGAAAACATCAACGATGTCAATCTTTTCAGGGATGTCAAGCAGGGACTTGTAGCACTTCTGACCTATAACCTCATCAGTGCTCGGATTAACTGGTATTACCCTGTAGCCCGCGCCCTTGAGGAACCTTGCAACTATATTGCTGTACTTAGACTCGTCTCTAGAGCAGCCAACCACTGCCACAGTCTTATAAGACTTTAACATTTCAAACACATCCATTCAATTACCGTACGGTAAGTAAGAACTAACGCTCCAATTTACTTGATATTTATTAAACATTTTAAATTAATATAACTATTTGATTTATGATAAAAATTCTAGAACTCATTCCTAAATACGTTGCACTTATCATCCCCACTTTCGCAGCAGATTATATGCGGTATAATACTAAGTTTAGTGCAGGGCGTTTCAGCATTGCTTGTGTCAACAGCCGTAGCATCTATAGATTTATTAGCGCTGATAAACTTCCTTTTACGAATTGCAAGGAAGTCAAGCATAATCTACCTTATATAATTGCTTGGGAATAATTGCATTAATCTGACGATTCCTGATACTGTTTTTCAATGTAGCAGCATAATCCTGTCAGTATAAGCTCTCTATTTCCCTGTGGCTGATCCTCTTAGCGTGATCTCCAGTTATAGGTATCCTAGTGCCGCACTTCTTGCAGCAATTGTCATTGTCAAGCTCCCATCTTTTGAGATATACCTTATCTCTTTCTACTACGATATTATCGCATTTTGGGCAGTATGTATTTTGATACGTGTTTCCAGGCATATTGCCAATATATACGTACTTGAAACCTTCATTCCTTGCGATGTCATAATGCGCCTTTAGAGTCTCATAATTGGTTGATGGATAATCAAGCATCTTGTAGTCCGGATGGAAACTTGTGAAGTGTACAGGTATGTCAGTGCCTACAGAATCCTTTACCTTCTGCATCAGCGTCATGCACGCATCAAGCGAGTCTCCGACCCTTGGTATTATCAGGTCAGTTATTTCCATATGTATGCCTGCTTTATCCATCTCTATCATCGCTTCCAATATTGGGTCATTTGATTGCACCATCTCGAACTTATTTGAAAATTTCTGGTCTGCATTCCCTTTAAAATTGACCACAGCCGCATCTATCAGGCCCTTCATCTGGGCTACCGCCTCCTTTGTCATAAATCCGTTTGTCACAAACAAGTTGTAAAGGCCCTTCTTATGGGATAACTTTGCAACGTCTAATGCGTACTCTATGGATATTGTCGGCTCGTTGTATGTAAAGGCAATGGACTGCGCGCCATGTTGGAGTGCGAGGTCAACTATCTCCCCAGGCGAAACCTCAACGCCAGAGATCTCCCTATTCTTAGATATATTGTGGTTCTGGCAGAACTGGCATCCCCAGTTGCAAGATGATGTGCCTATTCCAAACGCATAGCTTCCAGGCATGAAATGGTTGAAGGGCTTCTTCTCTATAGGGTCTAATTGCATTGCATCTATAACCCCATAATTTACCAGACTGAGTTTTCCACCAATATTCTGGCGTACGAAACAAAAACCATGCGACCCTTCTGGCATCTTGCATCTCCTTGCGCACGCTACACATTCAATTTTTCCATTGCCAATGTCCCTTCCCAGTATCGCTTCTTTTTGCATTGATTGTCCTCTATAAAAGTAGTATTATATATCGCATTGATGATTATTAAGTGTTTTCATGAACCGCATAATACTCGATACAAGTTCAATACTTTTTGCACTATCCAACAAGATAGACCTATTCAAAAAGGTAGAGGAACAGCTCTCATACGAGCCTGTAGTATCCGCAGGTGTAATAAAAGAGCTCTCAAAAATGGCAGAAAGCAGGCAGAAAAACAGCAAGTATGCAAGCGTGGCTCTTCTCCTGATCAAGCGCTACAATGTAAAGGTGGAAAATAACGATGATTATGTAGACAGATGGATACTAAGTAGCGCAAAGGCATTCCAGAACGTATGCACCAATGACATTAAGCTTAAAAGGCAGCTAAGCAGCCAAGGCGTGAATACCTACAGTATATCAAGGGGCGGGTCTCTGAGGTAGGCTGGGGAAATGCTAATATATCTTACCTTAGATAATTATTCGCTAATATCTGCTAACGGTGAATAGCTTGTATTATATTCATACCATAGAGGACACGATAAGCATACCTCCTAAGTACTTCGGCCAGGACCTTGAGAAGACAGCAACAGAGGTCCTCAGGGCAAAGTACGAGAGGACGATGGACAAGGACCTGGGCATAATTCTTGCAGTCTACAATGTAAGGGACGTAAGCGACGGGCACATAATGCCTGGCGATCCTTCTACGCACCACGACTTAAAATTCGATGTCCTATCCTTCTATCTTGGCATAGACGAGGTAGTCGTAGGGGAGATATCAGAGCTTGCAGACTTCGGATGCTTTGTGAGGCTTGGGCCTCTCGACGGTCTTGTACACCTTTCACAGATAACAAGCGACTTCATAACTTATGATAAGAAGGCCACTGCATTTGTCTCAAAGAACTCTGGCAAGAGCCTCAAGAAGGGAGATAAGGTTTATGCAAAGGTATCCTCAATAAGCGCAAGAACCAACATAAAGGATGCAAAGATTGCTCTCACAATGCGCCCAGACGGGCTGGGACGCCCTGAATGGCTCAGGGAGCCAAAGAGGGAGAGGGGCGCGCCTGGAGACAGAAGGGGCGGCGGCAGGCCAAGGCCAAGGGGCGGCGCAGGCAGGAAATAAATAAGGTGGAGATATGGAATCTGCATGCAGAAATGATCGTTTGATAATTGCACAGGGTACAATGTGCCCTCTTTGCGGCCAGTCCAACCTGACAACAAAGTGGAGCGGACAGGTAGTCATACTAAACGTTGACAAGTCAGAGGTAGCAAAGAAGCTTGGGATAAAAGTTAACGGCACCTACGCAATAAACATCAACGACTAATCCTATTTTTAATATTAAGCGTCTAATCTCTACCATGTCTGTTCGGGCATATGGGTACAAAATCCTGGGCCTATCCCTAATCCTATCCGGCTCTTTCGCATCCACCTATAGCAATGCCAGATTCGTGCCGACTCAGGTATGCCAACTTCCAGGATCAATAGTAGCATATTCGTTTTTTGCCTTCTTCCTGCTTTTCCTAATGTCAATGGCCGCATTCGTAATGACGAAAAGAAGGGAGGTAAAACACAGAAGGTCGAAAAGGCCACTACTGCACTATATAGCAATCAAGGCATCAATAGTGCTTTTGGTACTGATGCTGATAGCATTAATAGCATATCTCTTCTTACCTTTGGTTACTGCCTTGCTATTCAGCTCGTACCCTGGGTGTTAGCCAAATAACCTGTGTTATTTCGCAGCCTTTTCCTTTTCAGGAGCAGTCCTTGTATATTCCTCTTCTGCAATGACCTTATCCACATTTGGCATGAACCTTAGAATGGCATCTGCAAGTGCGGCTTTGTTCACAAGGAAGTCGGCATTCTTCTCAACCTTTTCACCAAATCTTATCCTTGCTGCCTTTCCTTCTACAATTACATTATCTGGTGTAAGCGAATAGCTCTCTGCAAGAGCCTTTACCTTATCAGCATCAGCATCAAGCTTTGCTAGGACCTTTATCTCATACAAAAGCTTCTCGCCAGCCAGTGGGTGGTTCATATCCACTATAACCCTGCCTGAATTAACGCTCTTTACGGTAGCAATGCGCCCATCTATGTTTACCTGCATCCCAGGGACAGGGTTCATGTCGCGTTCACGGAAATCAGAGAGCCTCATCACATTGACAAGCTTCTCATCCCTCTCCCCGAAGGCATCTCTTGGCTCTATCTGCACTGTCTTTGTCTCGCCGACTGCCATTCCCTTTACAGCATCCTCAACGCCCTTTATCGCGTTGTTCTTTCCAAGTACAACTAGCTGCGGAATATACCTGGTCTCTTCGCTGAAAGCGTCAGAGTCCTTCGCAACCTTCTCCATCGTAGTGTATACAAAAGAGTTGTCAGCTGCCTTCTTTGCCGTGTAGTCTATCTTTACGAACTCGCCGTCCTTGAAGCTCATGGTTCCACCAATAAATTATATAATATAAGCGTAGTCTATTTATTACGATATCAATAAAAACGTTATGATGACATGGAAAGAAAAAAGCTCACGCAGTTAATCTTCGCAGTGCTAATAGCCCTAGCATTTATCACATCCTACGTCTCTCTGACCAACTTCAGCGGCCAGCAGTCAACCACAACCAGCGTGCCAGGAACAGTATTTGCACAGTCTGTGGCAAATGGCATAATCACCGGTTACGGCAGCCCAATGTCAGTAACTGCCCGCTGCTCAAACCAGATTACAACAAACGCAACCATAGCAAACGTCACCGCGGTGTTCACCAACATGGAAAACAACAACTCAGTTTCAAACTTCTACAATAGCAATAACAACTTCGATGTCGCCGCAGGAAACCTAAGCTCGTACCAGATATATTCATACCTGAAAAGGAACCTTACCAAGACCCAGTTCACATGCCTTATCTTCACCGCACCGGCACAAATATCCCTTCCAGCCCTAATAAACATGACAGTAAACACGCAAAAGATCCAGATACCGTTGACTGGCACTTATCAAAACGTATCGCTGACCTTGCCCATGTCAGAAGGAATAGGGACCCAACTTAGGCTAAGGATAGCCGCCCTCCTAACTGCAAATGCAACTTTTTACGGCCCGATTAACGTAACCCTGATCCATTAGGCTGAGTTTATGCCACTTGACAATGAAACGCGCCTAATCATAAGGAAATACGCTATAAAAAACGCAATTGACTACGGAAAAGCAAACGAAGGCAGCGTTCTAAACAAGGCAATATCCCTTAACCCCGATCTAAAAAGCGACATAAAGTCACTCGCCCAGGAAGTGGGTAAGGAAGTTACAAAAGTAAACTCTATGCAAAAGAGCGAGCTTGAGCAGGAGTACAGGAATTACGCAGAAGAGTTCGACAAGCAGGCGCAGGCCAAGGCCAAGGTCGCAAAGCCCAAATTCGTACTCGAAGGCGTTAAGAATGGCGAGTTTATCGGAAGGGCGTCCCCTGAGCCAAGCGGCTATGCGCATATGGGCCATGCAAAGCAGGCGCTGCTCAACTACGAATTTGCAAGAAGGTACAGCGGCAAAATGTATCTTTATTTTGATGACACAAATCCAGAGAAATCAAAGCAGGAGTATGTGGAAGCAATAAAGCGCGACCTTGAATGGCTCGGGGTCAAATTTGATAAGGAATACTATGCCAGCGATAATGTCGAGCTTATTTACGGATATGCAAGGCAGATGATAAAGTCAGCAAAGGCATACGTGTGCATGTGCGATAGGGATAAGATGAAGAAGGAGCGACTGGAAGGGATAGGGTGCGAGCACAGAAATACAAATCCCGAGAAGAACCTTCAGCTCTTTGATGATATGGTTAAGGGAAAGTTCAAGGAGGGCGAAGCGGTTGTAAGATTTGTTGGTGACATGACGTCACAGAACACTACCATGCGTGACCCCGTTCTGCTAAGGATTGTAGACGCGCCGCATTACAGAATGGGCAACAAGTACCACGTATGGCCGGTTTATGACTTTAACACCCCCATACTCGATTCTGTAAATGGAATAACGGATATAATTAGGAGCAAAGAATACGAGCTTAGGGATGAGCTGCTAAAGACCATTCTTGGCGCGCTAAACCTCAGAGTGCCAAGGATGCATCTTGAAGCAAGACTCAACATAAAGGGCAACGTGGTGCAAAAGAGGGTCATAAGAAAGCTTCTTGAAGACGGCTTTGTAACTTCATGGGATGATCCAAGACTAATGACATTAATGGCGCTAAGAAGGCGCGGAATCCAGCCTGAGGCGCTAAGGGAATTTGTCTTGAGGTTTGGAATGTCAAAGACGGACAGTACGGTAAGCATCGATATCCTTCTTGCAGAAAACAAAAAAGTCATTGACCCTATTGCAAAACACCTGTTCTTTGTCCCAGATCCAATACAGGTAAGCGTAAAGGGAGCGAAAGAAACCAACGTAAAGTTGAAATTATATCCAACAAAGGACGATGAGTTCAGAGAGTACACTGTATCCGATAGTTTTTACATAAGCAAGGACGATGCCGATCAGGCCAAATCAGGCGAAATAATCAGGCTCAAGGACCTTATGGACATAACCATAACGTCAAAAGGCAAATCAATTAGTGCAGATTTGGGCACAGGCACATCTAAGGATAAAATAATACAGTGGGTTTCAGAAGGAAACTACGAAAAATGCTCCATTGTAATTCCAGGCCAGATAGTAGATGACGATGACCAATTCAATCCAGACAGCCTTAAGACAATTGAAGGCTATGCTGAAAGCTATGTAACCAATCTAAAGGAGCATGACATTGTCCAGTTTGAGAGATTCGGATACTGCATACTTGATAATAAGAAATCCAACCAATTCATCTTCATATCAAAATAGCTAATCGTATTCCTTCTTTTCATGGTCTATAAATTCAGCTATGTCCGATGATATGTCTGCAATTTCTGCTTTCTCAAAAGGTATGGTGTTAGCGCCAAAGAGCTTAACAACACCAACAGTTTTCATCCTGTTGTATGCTTCATCAGCCATAAGCAGATGCACTGCCGCTGCACAGACTGATGTTGCGCCTTCGGCATATGCATATCGCGCCGCAAGTGCTATGGTGCCTCCAGTGCTTATCACGTCATCGAAGATTATAACATCCTTTCCCTTAAACCCTCCTCCATGTGCTTTCTTTATGCTCACATTTCCGTAATTGTCCCTGATCTTCTCTATGTGAGTGTATTCGCATTTAATCACCGATGCAGCATTCTTTGCAAGGTTAAGTCCTCCTTTATCCGGAGCAAGGACAAAAGGCTCATCAAGCTGTCCCATTACTGCCCTTGCAAGGGTCTTTGACGCATCAACAATGCCAGCTTTGCCTTTGAAATAAGCAAGAGCATCGCTTTTGTGTGGGTTTACCGTTATAAGGCGCCTGACTCCAGCAGCATGCAGCATGTCCAGTACCATGTCCACGCTTACAGCTTCTCCAGAAGTAAAGCTTCTGTTCTGCCTTGCATAAGCAAGATAAGGGATTACTGCAGTAATCTTAGCCTTCCTGCGACTCAGTTCATGGCATGTAAGAAGCAGCTCGAACAGGTTCTTTTCCTGTGGGCTGTATGTTGACTGCACTACAACAACATTCTCATCGTTTAGCTCAGGAACTTTGACCTTCATCTCTCCGTCAGGAAATTTGGTGGTTTCAATCTTCGTGAGGTCTGCGCCGATTACCTTGGACAGCAATATATCCAGACCATTACTTGCAGACCCGCCAAGAATAATCATAATAACTAATGGCACAGCAAGACTTTTATTGCTATTTTGAGAAATAAACTGGGGATAAAATGGATCTTGAATTTCTGACTTGGTTAGGGCACGCAAGCTTTCTTCTGAATCTGAACGGCAAGAATGTTTACATAGATCCTTTTCACCTGGAAGAGAAGAAGGTAAAGCACCATGCAGACATAATACTGATAACACATCCGCACTCAGACCATCTGAGCGAATCGGACATCAAGCTGATTGCAGACAGCTCAACAAATATATTTGTTCCATTTGACAGTATGGAAAAGATACCTGTAGGAAAGGTCACTGGAGTGGAGCCAAACAAGCATTATTCTGTAGATGGGGTTGAATTTGATACAGTTCCTGCATATAACCACAACCCAAACAAGGTCCACTTCCATCCAAAGGAGAACAAGTGGGTCGGTTACATACTTGATATAAACGGAACAAAGGTCTACCACGCAGGAGACACTGATTTCATAAAGGAGATGTCAAAGATCAATACAAACCTTGCCATGCTTCCAATGGGGGGCACTTACGTAATGGATCTTGACGAGATGATACAGGCATCGCACAGCGTAAAGGCAGACAAGGTAGCTCCAATCCATTACAGAAGGCTTCTCGGAAAGGACGGTTCAAAGGCCGCAGAGAAGAAGTTCCTTGAAAACGTAAAGAATGGGATAATACTAGACGAGTACGGAGAGCCTAAGTACTCATTTTAGCAAGGCCTTTAGCTCCCTTGCGATCTCAAGAAGGGTCTCAGGCTGCTGCTTGAATACGCGCTCATCCCTGTGGCTTATCTTACTGCACAGCTGCCCAAGCACCTTCCTGTCCATGTTAAGGTACGAATCAGAGTCAAGTATTGCATTATACACGGTCTTCTTCTTGTGCTGCATCATAAGCCCGATAATGAACAGTTCCCTCTCGTCTATGCCGATCCCCTTTGGCTTGATGTAAATGACAACAGAGTCGACCTTGGGCATAGGCTTGAAGTTGCCCTTAGACACCTGCATTATCTTTGTCACCTTGAACATAAGCGAGGTAAAGACGCTAAGCTTTGAATATGAGCGGGTGTTAGGCTTTGCAAGCATATGGTCCACGAACTCCTTTTGCAGGCACAGTACTGCCTGCATGTTCTTCTCTCCAAGCCATCCTATTATGCGGCTGGAGAGATTGTATGGTATATTTGCTATGACTATATCCACCGAGCCAAGCTCAAGCTCCTCATCCGAAGTCTCAAGGAAGTCCTTGTGTATAAGCTGCAGTTTTTCAGACTTCACATTGTGCCTTAGCAATGCGCACATCCTTGCATCCTTTTCCACTGCTGTAACATGCTTTGCATGCTTGCACAGTTCCTTTGTCAAGATTCCGGGCCCAGGGCCTATCTCTATAACGTTCTTGCCATACGAGTGCGCAGCCTCAGCTATAGCAACACTCTCATTCATCAAAAATACTTGACCAAGGCTCTTTTTGCCCCAGACAACACCAAGATCGTACACAGAACTCTGACTCCTTAGACTACATTAATAATATTTGCTACCAATCTAAAATACTTATGAAAGGAACGGTGAAGCTGCATAAAGGGGGTATGAAGCAGCAGTCTTCCATAGAGTTCCTTACAATCTACGGCTTTGTATTTCTTATAATAATCCTGGTCCTTGGAATTATTTACCTACTTACAACACCCTCAACCTCCATACTTCCTAGCCAATGCAACACATTCGGAGGAATAGGGTGCTTAAAGATCGCATACTCTCCCAACACTCTAGCAGGTAACGCAAACGTCATGATAGAGATCTCAAATGCAGGCGGGGCCCCGATAAATGCAATAGGGATAAATGTAATCATAACCGGCAAGACCTACAAAGGCGGATGCAATCCGCAGTTTATCCTTCCTGGCGGTGACTCAGTGTGCTGGGTTACTGCTCCACTTCAGTCTTCTGGCAGCCAGGTTAAGGGATCCTTTGTTGTGGATATACAGTACTGCGGCACATCAATATCCCAGTTCTCGCAGGCAAATTGCACTTACACAAACATCGATTACACCGGGTCATTTTTGGTATATGCAAGTTATGTTACCACAAACGCATTTTGGGCAACGCCAATGGTGCAGCTTGGCATCCAGTCACTTTCAATACAGCAAGGGCTGTCAAATTTTGCAACTGCAAACACGGCCAAGGGGACAGATACGATAGAGATATTCTCATGCACCGATGTCACATGCGCGTCCAAGAGATCTATAGCAATTGGTGTAAATTCTGTAACTACAAATCTCAACAACCTAGTTCAAGGAACTTACTATCTGGAAGGCTGCGATACAACCTACACGCTTATGGCCGACTGCTCTGAAGTGTACACCCTGCAAGTGCTGGGCCCGCCATTCACATACACTGGCTCGTACTGCAGCAACAGCGGGCTGTATAATGCCTGGTGTTCGCTTGATGTGTCCTCAAATCCCGAAGTATTCTGCTTCGGGGCAAACGGCAACGCGCAGATAACACCTACCTACACTGATCTTGCATCTGCCACGAAATCCGGCTCCGAAGTAGCCGATGTCGGGACGCCGTCCACTACGCTATCCTCCTGCGGAGTTTCAGCCCTCAATACCCGCACAATAGTAGGGGGCTTATCTGTAAGTTCTAGCAGTTCAATGCTCACTGACACGCCACACGATCTAATCCAAAACAGCGCAAGCGGCGGCACGCCTTACACGCTCAACTACAATAATGATCCTGGCGGCGTGCAGCCAGAGGCTGTAGCCATAATGGTCGCATGCGGTTATTACGCATGCGGTGGCGCTCACGGTAGCATATCATTTCCTGCAGGCTCAAACTGCGGATCTCCTGTAATAGACCAGCAATCAAGCGATAACTACGAGACTATCTATCTTTATCTATGCAATCAGTACGAGAACACTGCAAATTCAGTAACAGTGACTATGGGTGGCCCTGGCGCCCTAGTAATATACGAGCAGGGTTTTGAGAATGGCGCCTGGGCAACGTCAACGCCTCCTTCATTGCTATACTCAGAACCTGTAACGCTCACAAACGGGCAGGCATCTGCAACAGGATCAAACTTCCAGCAACTTATTACTGTATGCAGCTCATGCGCAAACGCGTACACGCCAAGCCTTGACCCATGGTGGACTAATGTTGAATTCACCACCGGCCCACGCGGCTCAGGAACAGTGCTAAATGCATGGGTGCAAGACAATCCAAGCAACGCTGCTCCTTCAACGGACGTCTGGGTCAATCTAGGATCTAGCGGCGTAGGCGCAGGAAGCAGCTCAACAATATACATGAACATGATGTCGAGCGGATTAATGTCCAGTTCTGGGCCTACTGGAGAAGCCCCACAGCTTAGCGGCACCTCCGGTTCCTCATACGGGGCATACGATAATGGCGGATCGGTATTCTCTAACTACTGGAATTTCGCATCATCCCTTTCTGGTTGGACTGACGCAGAAGGTACAGTGTATGCAAATGACGGCCTTCAGCTGTCATCAACAGTTGGTGGGTCATACAGCCCAGCCCTTGCTTACTACTCCTCTCCTTTCACTACGACGGGCCTTATTATTGCAGATGGCTATGCACAGACCACATCAAACCAATGGGCCATGGGCTGGGGAGAAAGCACTTCAGTCCTGAGCTGCCTAGGCAACAGCCCCCCTTCCGGAGGCCCCACCGTAGATACTGATTACACCCTCTATCCAGGATATTCACAATGGCAACAGGGTGGCCAAACTGGTGGCATAGTACTTAGCGGTGTCGGATCACCACCATGCTCATATACTGCCTACCCTGACACATACAATACGGGTCTTCTAGGATTCTATTGGGCGAACCGCGTTCAGGAGGCATACTATAACAATAACATAATTCTTTCATCCGCAGATGGTTCAGTGACCACATCAACAACTAACTACCTTTTTGTAACAGAGGGGGACTGGGCAGGAACGATGCCCGGTCCTGGTATTACTGGCACATGGTACTACATGCGCACGCGCCAGTATCCCCCAGGTGGAGTTATGCCTTCTGTGTCTTTTAGCTAGATGGTAATCCAACTATGTTCTGGAAGTTCCTAAGCTGCATCCCCGCATCGTCATCCGAATTGAATATCTCTATCTTTACCCTGCGCATGTCGGCATAATCAAGAAGCGACTTAACGGATTCGTCATTCAATACTGAATCATTTACAAGGACTACCCCCACTTTCCTGTTATCTATCCCCTGCTTTACCGGATCAACTCCATGGAAGGCGCTACCAGTCCTAAGCGCTGCCATGAACTCGTTCAGGTATGAAAACTCCCTCTTCACGTGCTCGTTTTCAAGTACCTTTGCTACAGCCTCGCTTTGCATCGCCTCCCTTATTCCAGACCTTTCAGCATCGCTTGCAGGCGCATACACCAGTCTCTTTCCAGTTTCTATGTCCTTGTTTTCCATGTACTTCTTTATATCCTCCTTAGTAAATCCCGGCCCAGCCAGAACAACCATGTCAACTGACATGTTCTTTATCGCATTTATTATGTCGTTGAAATACTGCTCTCTTTGCTTCTCGTAATCCTTTTCCTTCATCTTCTTGCTCAGCCTGCTGTAAAGCTCTGAAACTATGTCTATTCCATACCCTTTTATGTAAGAAACCATAGCCTTTTCGTCGTCAAGCACAATTATTCCAAGTCTAGGCTTCTTTGACTGTGCAACTGCCTGTTTTATCCTTGCAAGTATATACCTTTTCCATTCCGGCTTTTGTATGTCTATAACGTCGCCTGCTCCGATATTGAGTGTGTGGTAGCTTCCAATTGTTACAAACTCCTCAGGCCGCCCAAAAGTTATCTTACCCGAAAGCCTCAACCTTCCAGCATTCTTGTCTATCTCTGTCTTTTCAACAGTGATCCTAATCATTACATCCTTCTGCTCCCCCTTGTCACCCTCGCTTGGCCTGAAGCGCCTAGTCGACTTCGCCTCCACGCTGTCTCCTGTCGATGTAATCATTGCAAGAAGATAAAGGTCGTCAAACGACTCAGGAACTGCCTTCAATGAATTTGTAACGTCATTGAACCTTACTACGCGCATTTTATCAATAATAAGATTACGGACAAGCTATAAAAAATAAGAAGGACCCTACTTCTTGCCTATTGCTGCCGATGCCTCTTCAATTATGCGTATCTGCTTTACTATGCTTCCTATTGCCAAAACCACAGATTTTGCATCTTCTGCATCTACATCCAAAGAGAGCTCATTTCCTTTGACCTTAAGGCGGGCCTTGATCCCGCCGAACTTCTCTGCGCCATTAAGGATCTCAAAATAGTCTCTAGGGTTATCAAGATGTATGGTCAGCCTTGCCTTTGGCATAAGTTACCATCAAGGCTTATGCAAAGAGTCCCTATGCTTTCTTCCTGCAGATGTCAATGCCCTGTACGCCTTGTTCTTCCTGCTCGCTGCCTGTGCATAGAGTTTGTCATTCATTACTGATGGGTGGTTCCTGTCAAGCAGTATGGCTTCAAAGAACTTGAATGATCCGTCTTCCCCTACATAATAAGAATTAAGCACTTCGCAGTTTGCAAACTTGCTTGCTGCCCTCTGTTCAGCAATTGCCTGGAATGATGCCTCACGCGCAAAGAACCTTCCCGCCTTGGACGGCTTTCTGCCTCCGCGCGGCTTTGCCCTCTTCCTCAGTCCCTTCCTTATCCTTATCCTTGCAATTACTACCCCCTGCTTTGCCTTGTATCCAAGTTCGCGTGCCCTTGCAAGGTTTGTTGGATGTTCGACTCTGAGTACAGAAGGCTCGCTCCTCCAAGTGACGAGTCTTGATTTGAGTATGTCTCCCCTTTCCTTGTATTCACTCTTGAAGGTTGAGGTTATATGCCTGTAAGCGCCCATAAATTCACCTAAGAAATATGCATCTTTATATTCGAAGCAAAGGTAATTAAAGTTATCTTAAACCTCGCGCAGCAGTCTGGCATTGCCTTTCAGGAACAGGTACATTGCCACATACATGGGCACGTTGATCTCCCCTCCGTATGGTCCGTATCTCTGCCCCGCCATCACTATCTCAAAATTAGTATTTGCTGATATCCTTACCTGGCCTTTCTTGAATGCAATTGCGTCCTTCATAGGGTCAAAGCGGTAAAGATCCTTTGCATCTCCAAGCCTCTTTGCAAGAAGTCCAGTTCCTCCATGAATCGTATTGGGCAGTCTGATAAGATGAGAAGGATCATTTGTTACATTCTTGTCTATCTTATCACTCTGGCTGACCGCCTGCCTATCTATTATCCCCTTCCAAAAATCAGCCTTGTTCTTTATGTACACCATGTCCCAGTTTCCATTGCGTATTCCCATCTCGATGAGGCTCTTCTTCCTGTAAAGCTTTGTTGCCATCGTCCTGTCTATTCCCATACTGGAAAGCGAGTCTATTCCGGCGTTAAGGTTAGAGAGGAAGTTCCTTGCTATCTTGCCCTTCCATCCCTTGTCACTGGGGCGTGGACCAGAAAGCATCATGCCCCTTTGTCCAGCAGTGGGAAAGAACTCTTGGAAGTCCATACCTATTCCAGATATGTAGTTGCTTATTTCACGCCTTGATGCCGCATCAAGCTGCAAAACGCTCTCTTTCTTTATGTGCACATGGTATCCCCTGCTCCCGCTGAAGTTTACCTGTATATCGCTTTCTGAAAATCCAAAGTCAGGAATAAGGAAATCATAAATGAGTTTTATTGTCTCTCCCTTGACCGAGTTAAGGCAGTTCTTGCAAACCCATGACCTGCCATGCGCTCTCTGGCAGACAAGGTCCATGTCTGTAGAATCGAGGTCAAACACGAGCTCGCTGCCAAGCCACCCCTTGTTCTCCATCGGCCTTCCATCAGGATATTTGTAATATGCAGCAGAGCATGACACGTAAGGCACTGAATTTCCAGAGAGGTAATTACGTAGCTCGTTCTCGCTCTTGAATGAAATGTGCCTTCGTGCTATCTTCGTCTCAAAGTTTCCAACTCCGAATTCACGCTCAGACATACGGTCTGGCGCAATGTACTTTGCAGTGCTATAGTAATCTGAGATTTGTTTGTTAACAAACTCTATTCCCAGCTCTTCTTTAGGATCAGGCATGGAAACCATATCTATAGCAAATGTAAGCCATAAATAGCTTACAGAGGTAATCAAATTAACAAATAGGGGAAATAGATGAAGAAGACCTCAAAGAAGAATAACGAGTTAAATTTCGATTATGCTTTGCTGGAAAAAATGTCCAAGCAGCTTTCAGACCACGAGAAGAACGTAAGGCAGATAGCAAAGAAGGTAGCAAAGATATCAAAGACAGACCTTGCAGAAGGCATCGCAGAAACTCTTGGGTCAGTGTCAAAGCACATGGTCAGGGCGCAAAGGGAGATCGACAAGGCAAAAAGCAGGCTCAAGATGATATGACTGATTGAATGGAAGAGATTAAGCAGGTAATACTTGTAAGAAACGACCTCGACATGGGGAAAGGGAAGCTAGCAGCGCAGGTAGCCCACGCTTCGATAATGAGCTATCTTATTGCAGTCAAGGAAAACAAGGAGATTGTGGACGAGTGGATGAAGGGCGGCCAGAAGAAGATAGTCCTGAAGGTGGATGACGACAAGGCGATAAAGAGGCTGTTCGAAGCATTCAAGTTCAAGAAGATACCGTGCGCGCTTGTTAACGATGCGGGTCTAACCCAGCTGCCTCCAGGAACCATAACTACACTTGGCGTTGGGCCATGGAAAAAGAGCGAGATTGACTTCTTCACTTCGGCACTTAAGCTTCTTTAACGGTAATTTTGTGGATATAGGACTGATAACACCTCCAGATAACATGTCTAGCTATGAGACCAAAGACCTTATCGCATCAATAAAGCGCTCCGGCCACACTCCTGTGCAGGTAAACATCGATTCCATTGTTGTAAAAATAAAAGCAAATAAGGTCACGCCATCTTATCTTTCAGAGCTTACAAAAGAGAACAAAATAGATTTTGGCTGCGCAGCATTGAGGTACTTGGGCATAATCAAGGATTATGAGCAGTTCTGCCAAAGGATCTGGGCAGTGCGTTCAATCGAGATGAATGGCATATATGTTGCAAATAACATCAGGGCAAGCATCAAGGCCGGTGACAAGCTTGGAACTTTAATGGAGCTTGCAAGCCACGGTCTCCCAGTCCCCCCAACAGTTGCAAGCGAGAAGTTCTTCTCAGGCTACGAGGCGGTTAAGGAGTTCAAGGAGGCTGTGGTAAAGCCACTTAGAAGCGGCAAGGGACTAGGCGTATTCAAGGTTGATGATCCAGATATTGCAATGCACATCTTCAGCTATTTCACAAACCTAAGCAAGCCCATATACGTGCAGAAATACCTCAACAAAATAGGCGGCGGAGACTATAGGGTTGTAGTAGTAGGGGGGCAGGTGATAGGCGCAGAATTCAGGAAGGGAAAAGACTGGAAGAGTAATGTTGCGCAGGGGGCAACTGCAAAGGCAGTAAAGCCAGACAAGGAACTAACTGAGCTTGCAATAAAGACAGCTCAGGTCATGGGCCTGGACTATGTGGGCGTAGATATTGCCAACACAAAGGACGGATACTGTATACTAGAGACAAATCCAACACTTACATGGATCGCATTCAAGCAAGCCACAAACGTAAATCCCGCAGATTTCATCATCAAAGATCTGATCAAGAAAGCAAAATCTTAACGGCATCAAATATCTACAAAGGCATAAATACCACCTACGCTTAGGATAGCTTATACTA
>JAGWHH010000015.1 GCA_028866935.1 Microcaldota archaeon
TGAAAGCCTAAGTGCGTATTTAAGTGCATAAAGGTGGCCCTTATGGAAGGGCTGGAACCTACCAATAAACAGCCCGCATCCATAACTATACTTTGCCATAATAGCACATCCGACACCTACACTTGGGAAGAATAACTATAAATGTTGTGCAATAAGTACTGGTAATATGCCGATAAACAAAGTCCTGATAGGCACAGCGCTTGTGGCAATCTGTGCACTAGTCCTATACCTGGCTTTTTACAAAAGCAATTCTTCATCAACAGTTTCAACACAGCAGAGATACTCCCAGCAGTTCTGTGTGAATGGAATGAGTAATGTCACTGCAATGAAAGAGGCATTAAACTACGGGATAACCTGCTTTAGGACAGACATATACCTAAACAATAAGGATACGAAGTTCATTTCAAATGAGACAAACGCAGGTGCAAGTTACCTTGGTATACTGGATTACAACACTGTTGGCGCACAACCTTCTGGACAGGGCTGCGTATCGGGGTGCAATTGGACTCTCGCGGACTGGAATGCGAGCGTATCAAATGCCCTCACTTACTATCCAGAGATAAATACATGGGAAATATACAATGAGCCGCTAGCAGGAATCTTCATAAGCGGCTATGACAATGGAAGTGCGCTGAATTATTTCAATATGATCAAAGGCGCCTATACTATAATTAAAAAAAGAGAGCCAAACTCGACTGTCGTGTGCTTAGGGGGAGCCCAGATGTTTCCAGGGCAATCCGTTCAAGCAGAGTATTATTTTTACCAGCAGGTATGGCAGTATGGCGCATCAAAATACTGCGATGCAATCTCTCTGCATGCCTACAGCCTACCAATTTACAGTCTTAATCAGACTGCAGCTCAGACTTCAAGCGGAAATATAACCCTAGCGCAATTCTACAACTTCACACTCTCTCTTTACGAGAATATGACAAAGAAGCCGGTCTGGATAACAGAGACCGGAATACCATCGAACAACTGGACCCACGGATTAAACCTTTCTGAGCAAAATCAGGCGCTGTTTCTCAAGCAGGACTTTGGTTTCTTCACAAAATATCCATATGTAAAACGTATATACTGGTTTAATCTTGCAGGATCTTCGCCAGGCGGGCCTGACTATGGATTGCTAAACGGCACCAGCCTGCAGCCAAAGCCAGCACTATACGCATTTCTTTACTTCTCACGAAACAGTATTTCCTAATTAAATGTGGGCTTTGCATTTGATAGAAGGCAAGGCGTATCTGGCAGGCGAATATTCCACAAGCAGCTACGCCATAACGCAGAATAATAAGGCAAAAGCTGCCTTATTGAGGGGAGATTATCTTATAACTGCAGATATTGCCCTGTTTATCTCCTTTACGGTACCAAGCGGGTCTTTGGATTCGTATATTGTCCTGCCTATGATCACATAATCCGATCCGTTTTTTATAGCTGTAATAGGATCCCCTCCCTGTACGCCTATTCCAGGAGAGATTATCTTTTTCTCGCCAACAAGTTTTCTGACCTTAGCCAAAGTCTCCGGCCTGTTCCCAGGAGCGACAATCCCATAAACCCCTGCCTCTATCGAGATCTTTGCCATCTCTTCAACATGCTTGTCTATAAAGTAAGATGCACCTTCGTGCGTCATGGACACAAGCGAAAAGACCTTTAGCCTGTCACTTACATCTACCGATGCCTTTATTGCATCCTTTCCTGTAAATGCCTGCACTATGATCCCCCATGCGTTATATTCAAGCGCCTTCTGTGCAATCTGCGCGTTCGTTTTTGGAATATCTGCAGATTTGAAGTCGCAAATCACTTTAGCATAGCTGGACATGTCCCTTATGTATTTACCCCCATTCACGATTATGGAAGCCAAGCCAATCTTTATTGCGAATATCTCGCCTTCAAGCTGCTCTGCCAATCGAAGGGCAGAGGGCTCATCAGTAATGTCCAATGAAAGAATTACGCGTTTTTCTGACATAGTACCATAGATTATTCTCCACCTAAATCTTAAAATCTATCCTAAGTTCAGTTTATTACGTTTTTTCAGTCCTAACGACCCACAAGGATTAAATGTCAGGAATTTGCGATAGGATTCTATCTATATTCCAATGCAAGTGCACAAAAAGAAGGCAAGCCTAAAGGAAAATAGAAAGGACCGTTATCTACTGAATGATGCCGCACACTAGGCCTATCTTATCATGAAATGGACTCGGCGGGATTCGAACCCGCAATCTCGTCGTTGCGAACGACGCGCGATACCGTTTCGCTACGAGCCCGTATTAGAGTGTAAACTTTTAGGTAATAGGATACCTCTCGTTAGCCATTCTTCATCAACTGCGTACCTGAATGAATTATTGTATTTACTAAAATACTGAGATAAGTGCCCATCACCTAAGCAAACACCAAACAGTTCAAATACCTCAACATCCTTTTCAGGTATTTCCGTTTTCTTTCTAAAGCTTCTCACATACTCCATCTTTGTAGTTACGTTATGCATTGAACTACCTGGCATATTTGCTTTTATCTAGTACCTCTAGCAATTAACCATATTTATATCTTGTGACTCATAAATTCTACCATGGATAAGTCTGCTGAAAAGGCTGCCCAAAAAATATTCGACCGGATCCTTGTGGATATAAAGCCTAGCGCAGAGGAGATCCAGGATACCACTTTCAAGGTAAACAAGCTTACCAACATGCTTGCACAGACGGTTCCCAAGAATGTGGAAGTAAGGGTTGCAGGATCAATGGCACGCGGGACCAACCTTAAGGGAGATGCAGACATAGACATGTTCTTATTGTTCCCAAGCGGCTTCTCAAACGAGAGGCTGGTCAAGCTCGGGCTTGAATACGGAAAGAAGCTTGTAAAGAAAGAGAAGGGGAGATATGAGATAAAGTACGCTGAGCACCCCTACATACGACTTTACCTTGACTCTATAGGGGTAAAGGCCGACATAGTTCCAGCTTCTAAAATAGAAGATGCCCAGGATATGAAAACCGCGGTTGACAGAACGCCTCTTCATACAGAATTCATAAACTCAAGCCTTACTTCCAGGCAGCGCGACGAGGTCCGCATGCTCAAGTACCTCCTAAAGGCCCATGGGATCTACGGCGCAGAGGTAAAGACAGGCGGGTTCTCAGGCTACATGTGCGAACTTTTGATACATCATTACGGCTCGCTGTCAAAGGCGCTCGATTCAGTTTCAAAGTTCAAGCTGCCACTCATAATAGAGCCCAGATTCAAGAATGAGATACATGACGAGGATCTTTCAAGAAGGTTCAACTCCGATTTTGTAGTAATAGACCCTGTTGACAAGACTAGGAACGCTGCGGCAGGGGTATCCCACGAATCTCTGGGAAGGTTTGTAATAGTTGCAAGGCAGTTTGTAAAGAAGCCAAGCATAGACCTGTTTTACCGGAACAGGTTCTCTTCAACTAAGGTAAGGGGATTATTGTCAAAATTCCTTACCAACTCTGGTCTGGACACATTCTTGATAGAATCAAAGCTTCCAGACAAGAGCGAAGACATCACGTTCCCTCAGCTCAGGAAGATGGGCAGGCTTATTGTGGACCATCTTGAAAGGAACGGATTCTCAGTCTATCTTTCAATGCCCGTAACAAATGGCAGGAGGGGAATCATACTTCTTATGGCTCCAAAGCAGATACTTAAGTCAAGGATGCTGAAGGGACCGAACGTATTCGTAGAAGATGCATCCCACCGATTCATGGAAAAGCATAAGGGCGCCATGGGCTTTACGGTAGTCGACTTAGTACTTTATGCTCTTGAAAAGTCAAAATATCAAGACATAAAATCAGTCTTAAGGGACCTTCCAAGCAGGCTAAGGTCCCACAAGGACATAAACCTTTCAAATGCAAAGGTGCTCGTTAACAAGATGCCAAAGGAGCTTGCTGTGGACGTATACGCAGAGATACTCAAGAAGACGACCATATAGCTAAAGCTCCATGTACATTATGTCCCTGTCAATGTACTTCTTGCCGCGCTTGTAGAACTTAGGTATTGTTCCAGCGTCTTTGAATCCGAGGCTCCTGTAAAGCCTCTTTGCGCGCACGTTCGAACCGAATACAAAAAGCTGCAAAAGCCTGAACTTCTGCTTGCACTTTGCGATCGTGAACTTTGCCATCTGCCTCCCTATTCCTGCGCTGCGATGGTCTTTGTGAACAAGTATTGAAAAGGTGCCCACATGCGCGAATTCCGAAACTGGCAGGCTTCTTCTTACAAAGCAATGTCCCACCACCTTTCCATCAATTTCCGCAACTGCATACACTGCATCACCGCTCTTCATGTCCTCGCGCAGCTTTTCAAACCATTTTTTCATTTCCTGCCTGTTTGGCATTGTAAGAAAAATATGGTCTCCAAATGCAGGGTCCTCCTCGACCTCATCATATACGCTTCGGCCTATCTGTAAAACATCTTCAAAATCCTTTTGCTCTGCAAGGCGTATCTTCGCGCTCATTTAATTCATTATTAGGTTTTTCGCAAAAACTTATATACGTAGCAATATGGGATACGATTGATGAAAATGGATCGAAGCGGAACCGAAGGAGGGGCAACTGCCCTGCATAACGAAAAGTAGCCTTGAAAGGCATCTAAAAATCCAGGTTCACAGCTTGCTTAGCAGAGCGTTCAGCTCACCAAGCATCTCTATTTCCTCTGTCCTTATCCTTTTTCCATTGGCAATTTCGATAATCTTCTCCATCGCCCCAGGCCCGTTCTCAATTTCATAAACCTCTTTGTAATTCTTCAATGCGTTTACTCCGCAGTAGTCTATCCCTTCCGAAACTATGTTATCCTCTATCTTCTGCCTGCTGTATCTCCTTTCCTTAAGTCTCTTGAGCAGAGTCTTGAGGTGCTCTCTCATAACAACTGCAACTGCGCCTTCTACACGCATGTCGCATAAGAGGTGACCTTCCACTATGACAAAATCTGCTTTGCTCTTTTTTACAGCGCTGTTTATCTCCTTGCCCAACTTATCCATACGCGCCACCATCGCGCCGTCGGCTGCCTTTGAAGTGAAGAGCTTCTTCTTTTTGACTATGTCATTTGCCTTTATCAGTTCAGAGCAATCAAGAGCCTTAGCAAGCTTCTCAGCAACGCTGGTCTTTCCCGTTGCCGGAGTCCCCGTTATAACTATTACTCGTTTCATGGAAAAACTTATGCACTA
Source organism: Microcaldota archaeon (assembly GCA_028866935.1). Taxonomy (GTDB): domain Archaea; phylum Micrarchaeota; class Micrarchaeia; order Micrarchaeales; family CABMGC01; genus JAJZNA01. The sequence continues at coordinate 5,165 of JAGWHH010000015.1, forward strand.
TATCCTATTTTGCAGGCGCCTGTGTCGATAGAAACTCAGAAGCGTCATCAAGTGTGTCATCGATGTAGTTCCTTGCGTCCTCTATGGTCATTATTACGCTCTCCGGCCTGTTTACTTCTAGTATATAGCTCCTTTCGCCTGAGAAAAGCCATGAGCCTATCGTATATTTCTGGTACGTTGTCGATAAGTTCGCTATATAGCTGGAGATGTTTATGAACTTCGTAATTAGCGTATCAATGCTGCTATTATACTGGTCAATATAAATTGTTTCTGGAGTAGAGCTTCCAAAGTCGATATCTATTGGGGTAAAGTAAGGCACCCTGGCTACTGCCGCCTTGCTAGATATTGCCTGATCTGCCTTTGTAAAGAGGGCATCTGCAGCCTCAAGCGCTTTGGTAAGCTCGTCCTGCTCAACGGTAAGGTCTGCAAGCAATCCATCAAAATATGTGCCAACCTCTGTCTTGACATCATTTATAGTACTATTTATGCCTTTAATCGATGCATATTGCGCAGGATTTATCAAAAGAGTCCTGAGGCTTACATTGTATTTCTGGCTAACTACCTGGTCTATATCTGTTATGAATGCATCTGTCTGGTCATCCCATGGCTGCTCAGCACCCTCTTCAGGTGCAGGCTCCTCCTCTTCATCTGCAGCAATGTCCTCATCTTCTGGTGTAGCGTTAGGGGTACCCTTCTCGTCTACCATGCAATCATAGGAATATCTATTGCGCAGTTATTAAATCTTTTCCTCGCAGTAAGTAAGATATCATGGAAAAGATCAGCAGCGACAAGCTGGACTTTGCATACAAATATCCTTTCTCGGAAGAAGCAAAGGAGATAGTATCACAGGCGGAGCAGGGTCTTGATGAGAAGTACATAAAGACTGGGAAGATAAGGGTAGAGCATGACATAGCCGGAGATACCGACTTTTCTGAAGTGAGCATGTATGACATCAAGTACACTCATGTGATAAGCTACGTATACTCAAGGATGCTAATAAGCGCAATAAACAACAGGTATCATATACAAAGATATGCAGACTCTGAGGCAAAGCGGTCAAGGAAGGCACTAGAAGCAGATACCTTTCCTAATATAATGAAAGTTCTAAAGGAGCTTAGGGTGGATGTAAGCTACGCAGAGGAGAGGTTCATACTTCCTGCAACTAAGTTCCTTATGCTCTCCCCAAAGACCCCCGAGATCTCCCTTGTCCATCTTGAGCTTGACAAGGGATACGTATATCTTCCAAAGGAGCAGCTTTTTACGCTAACAGAGAGCGCATCATCAAAAGAGATACAAAAGAACCTTCCAATTCCGCCAAAGGAGCTTCCAAAGCGCATAATAGCAGAGGCGAAAACAATAAAGCTGCCAGAAGTGAAAGTTAACTTTGCCAAGTCTGAGGGCAGCTACAGATGGATAGAAACACTGCTCGCAACTCCAATTGCAGACGTAAGGCACCGCACTGTAAACCTAGTGCTTGCACCATATCTTACAAACATAAAAGGACTTAGCGACGACGATGCCGCAAAGGTCATACTTGACTACATAGAGAAATGCAAGACGATAAATCCCGATACGCGTATTAACTCTTCATACGTAAAATATCAATGCAGGTATGCAAAGGCAAAGGGCATGAAGCCCCTGTCGCTAGAAAAGGCAAAGGAGCTTTACAAGGGCATACTCGATTTGGATTAGGCGGATGTTATGTATGCGAAGGGACTTTGTCATATATGCGGCGTTGTAGCATCAAGGACATGCAAGACCTGCGGCAGGCCTACCTGCGATATGCATATCAAAAACGGTACATGCGATTCGTGCAGATTAGGGAGACGCTAAACGCATTTTTCGTTATAATACACGCAGGCCAAATGCTCCATTAAAATATAAGGGGATAAAATTGCGCCCACCTTAGATATCTGGTTGGGGCCCTGGCACTGACCGCATCAATAGTAAACGGCGCTTCAGGTTAGCGCAACTGCTCGGATTTACAATCAAAGTGCTAAGGAAACTTGAGAAAGGTACAGCTAAGAACAATCCATGATACTACGGTGCACCAGTATATGTTGATGACTGCCACCAGTTTCCTACATACACGGTGTTTACAGGAGAATATCCATTATTCCCATAGCCGCTGTAATCAAGAGTATCTCCGTTAAGCGGCCACCATCCAATAAGATCAGCCAAATCTATAGGTTCGCCACCCAATCCCTCCTGATAAAGCGCCTGTATGCTATTTGCAGATAGTGCCGTGTTATAGAACTGGAGGTTTGCAATGTACATCGGCGCAACTCCCGTGGTAACTCCTGCATTTCCTATGTCAAATGTTCCTCCAACATCTTCCCATATACTACATGGCTTAGTTGATGCAGTAACTTGCTGCCCATTGACATATATCTTCATGAAGTTGCCATCAAAAGTGAACGCCCAATCCTCCCAAGTATTTGAAATTGGGACGGGGCCAGATACTCTTGTAACTCCGCAGCTTCCTGTATATCTAATCGACTGCACATAAGGCGGGCCCACATTACCCCTTAATACTAAATCAAAGACAAGCGCGCTTGAGCCCTTTGTAACTACTGTTTGATATTGTGTATTCTCATTTGAGTAGTCAGTCCATACATTCAAGCTGAAGCTGTTACTATCGCCCCAATAGAGTTTTGGGTCAGGCAGCGTTACCTGCCCTCCATTTCCTCCCGGAAAATAATCAACAAATTCAGGCAATTCGTTAAGGCACTGTCCAGTAAGAGTAGGCTCCATATTATAGCCGCGCTGTATACTGCATGCACCTGGTGCTGCTTTCGGTGCATATGAAAGCGCACTGAATAAACCAAGTTCGTAAAGTACAACGAAGATAACTGCAATTACTATAATTGCCCAAATGTGCGTAGTGAAGTACTCTAAAGCACTCTGCAGTTTCATGACTATAAACTAAATTATGTAGTTATTAAATGCTTGCTAATTAGTTCAATTACATCTAAACTTAGGTATATGCTGACGACTGCCACCAATCCCCTATAAATGATGTGCCTGTTGATGGATTACCGTTATTCACGTACCCGCTATAATCTTTGTTATCTCCGTTAAGCGGCCACCATCCAATAAGATCCTGAAGGTCTATAGGGCTACCTCCTATGCCTTCCTGATAGAGGGCCTGGACGCTGTTCGCTGAAAGCGCAGTGCTATAAAATTGGAAGTTTGATATGTACATAGGGCTCACTCCTGTAGATACCCATCCATTATTTCCTATCAAGAAACTTCCACCAACATCCTTCTGGATGCCTCCGCCCCCTGTTGCTATTAGCTGGCCGTTCAGATAGATGTCCATGGTATTGGAGGTTGAAGCAGTCGCCCATGTGAATGTCCAATCCTGCCAGGTGTTCGGAGTAGGCGGTATAGAACTGGAAAGTCGCCACACCCTACCAATCCCCGTATACTCTATAGCTTGGACATACGGCGCACAGCAGTTACCGTGCTGGAAAATGGCGAAAACAAGAACACTAGACCCCTTTACTGCAGCACTCTGGAAATTTACATTGCTGTTGAAATAATCAGTCCATAAATTAACCGTGAAACTGTTGCTGTCTCCCCAATACAATTTGGGATCAGGAAGCGCAACATTGGCCCCAGCCCCGCCCTGAAAATATTCAACAAACTCGGGCATGTCGTTCAAGCACTGTCCAGCGAGTGTTGGCTGTGTATCATATCCTCTTTGAACAGTACATGCCCCAGGAGATGCCTTTGGGGCATAGCTATTCGAGTTGAACAAGCCTAATCCATACAGGGAGATGAATATAATCGCAATGATAAGTATCGCCCATATGTGGGTCGATAAGTACTCAAGGGCACTTTGCAGCTTCATGAATAGGCTATTGAATGATAATATTAATATTCTATAGATTCTGGAAGTCTACTGCAGATGTGCCATTAGGAAAGGCCTTGCCGTTATTTGCCTCTACTGGCAATCCGACCTCATTTGCTATCCTTGTCAATTCAGAAATGTCCACCTGCCTGTCGGTCATGAGCTCAGTATATTCTATGTTTCCGTGCTTTATCCTCTTTACCGCAAAAGTAAGCTGCTGGAACATTCCACTGCGCACAACCCTTATCTTTATCGAGCCTCGAGCTAGTATCTGCTTTGCCATGCTTGAAATCTCAATCATCGTCGACTACCAGCCTTTTTTATAGAGCTATAACTCATTTCTGCTCAGAAGGAATATTAAGCTATACTGCCAATGCTTAATCATGGACGTGACGGTAGTTGCAGTAGCAATATTCATTGTGTTCTCAATATTCGTGCCCGCATCAATGCTTCTTACCTCCATGCTGCTGCGACGCAACACTCAAAGCAACTCAGTAAGGGACGCATCATATGAGAGCGCGGAGACGAGCAAGGGAAACAGGATAAGCATAATGACAGAGTACCTTCACTATTTTGGCATGTTCATATCATTTGAGATTGTTGTTGCGATAATACTAATATGGGCTCCAGTTGCAAACCAGATAGCACTGACTCCAACGATTGAACTGTTCGGACTGATGGGCGCAGGATTCATTCTGGAAGCACTTGTATTGCTTACTGCAAGATCAAGAGACGATTGATGATTATGGCAGAGGAAATGGACCAGGGTAGCAACGAATTCGCTAATGCAAAGAAGGAGATGGACAGCCTTGTCTATGAATCGCTGAAAGGAAGGGAACTTAAGCCAAATGCAATGTTTGCAAGGCTCGCAGACCTCACAAAGGCGATGCCCGTAACCAAGGACGTAGTGAACTGGTCACGTGTTAACTCTTTGTGGCCGCTCCAGTTCGGACTAGCATGCTGCGCAATCGAGCTTATGGATTTTGGATCAGCAAGGATAGACGCCGAAAGGAAGGGATACCTTCTCTTCAGGAGCACTCCAAGGCAGTGCGATGTGATGATCGTTGCAGGATGGGTTACCAAGTCAATGGTTCCAGAAGTAAAGAGGCTATATGAGCAGATGCTCGAGCCAAAATATGTAATAGCATTTGGAGAATGCGCCACCTGCGGAGGCCCATGGTGGGAGAGCTATAACATAGTAAGGGGCATTGATGAGGTGCTGCCTGTAGATGTGTTTGTTGCAGGATGCCCTCCACGCCCTGAAAATCTGTTTGGCGCACTGATGAAGCTTCAAAAGAAGGTTGGTGGTATAGTTGAAGGTTGATAGAGAAAAGCTGACTTCAACCATAAGCAGCATGAAGGGCAAGGGATACGACTATCTTGTCAAGATTACTGCAGTAGACTATGTTGACCATATAGACGCAATTTACATACTGCGCGACATGGAGGCTAAGAAGGATGAGACACTTGAAGTTACGTTAAATCCTAAAGATCTATGGCTCCCTACGATAATAGATTCACACAAGTCTGCAGACTGGTACGAGCGCGAGATGTCAGAAATGTTCGGGATAGAAATAAGGGGCAGGCGCGCTCTACGTTTGCTATTGGAGAAATGGGATGGAACTGATCCTCCATTGAGGAAGACATTCCAATGGTACGCACCTTACAACACTGCAAACCCAAAGAAATGATTTCATGGCCCTTACACGAATAAATATAGGTCCTGTGCATCCGAGCACCCATGGGGTCATACATCTTGTAGTTGATATCGATGGGGATACAATTGCTGATGTAGAACCGCACATAGGTTTCCTTCACAGGGGAGTAGAGAAGCTTACAGAAACGAGAATGTACATGCAGAACCCTCCATACATGGAGAAGCTCGATTACATCGCGCCGATGTCATACAACGAAGCGTATGTTGCCGCTGTCGAATCTGCTATGGGGATAGAGGTAAAGGAAAGGGCCCAGTACATTAGGGTAATCCTACTTGAACTACAAAGGATTGCAAGCCATCTTCTTAGCGTAGGCCTTCTGTGCAATGACTTGGGCCAGATGTTTACCGGATTCATGTGGACATTCAAGGACAGGGATCTTGTGCTTGACCTTCTTCAAGAAGCTGCAGGATCAAGGATGTTCTATGTAAACATGCGCCTGGGGGGCCTGAACCGTGACCTTCCTCCAGATTTTGCAGATCATGCAAACGAGACATTGAATTATCTTGAAAAGAGAGTCACTGAATATGAGAACTACATAGAAAAGAGCCCGATATTCACTGAAAGGATGAAAGGGGTTGGGTTCATGAGTCCTGAAGAGGCAAAGAACCTTGGCGTCACAGGCCCGGTCCTCAGGGGATCAGGAGTTGATTATGATGTCAGGAAGAATAATCCTTACTATGTTTACGAAAAGCTCCATTTCAGCACAAAGGTTCTTCACGAGGGCGACAATTTTGCAAGGTATAAAGTAAGAATGCTTGAGATGAAGGAGAGCATAAGGCTTGTAAGGACTGCATTAAGGATGCTTCCTGATGGCGATGCGCTAGGCATGCCTGTAAAGCTAAGAAGCCCAAATCCAGTAAACAGAATTGCAACAGTCAATAGGGAACTTCCAAGAGGCGAGGTCTACATGTACCTTGTGGCAGATCCACAAAAGCCGTACAGGCTTTCAATGCGAAGCCCTAACTTCATAAACTTAGCGGCATTAAAGCATATAACAAGAGGGCAGAGAATAGCAGACCTGTTTGCAATAATGGGAAGTTTGGACCTTGTAATGGGATGTGTTGATAGATAATGTTGATAAACGACCTTGTAAATATCTCATTCTGGACCGGCTCTCCAGATATCGTCTACAATCTGATCGGAATAGTGCTCTTTGTTATAATAGTATCAATCATATTCTCAGTATATGGATACGTGATCGGCTGGCTTGAGAGAAAGCTGATAGCAAGGGCCCAATACCGGCACGGCCCCACCTATGTGGGGATGTGGGGCATACTTCAGAATCTTGCCGACCTGATAAAGCTCCTTGCCAAGCAGGACTTGGCTTTAGAGAACGCTGATAAGTTCCTTTACACAGTATCAGTACCGATCATTCTCGCTCTTTCTGTATTCATAATACTTATCCTGCCTTACTCTCCCAGCCTTCAGGCAACCAATCTTGGGTTCGGATTGATCATCGCATTCACAATAATATCATTCCTGCCCCTACTCATGTTTACTTCAGGGTTTGCAACCGGAAACAAATTTGCTGACATCAGCGCACAAAGATCGGTTCTAATACTGATAAGCTACGAAGTGCCAACTCTGATTGTGGTTGCAGGAATAGCAATGCTCTCTGGCTCATACAGTTTCCAGGGAATTATACAGGCGCAGGCGTCGAACTTCTACTTCGCAGCGCTCATGCCAATCGGGTTAATAATATTCTTCATAACAATGCTTGCCGAGTTTGAGAGGCCTCCGTTTGACCTTAGAGAGGCAGACAATGAGCTCATAGCCGGATGGCTTACCGACTACAGTTCACCATATTACGCATTATCCCTGTTCATTGATTATGCAAGAATGTTTCTTGGAAGCGTGCTTATAGCCATACTCTTCTTTGGAGGATGGCTTGGCCCAATCCTTCCGCCAATCGTCTGGCTGCTACTTAAGGCGTTCATAATATCTCTGTTCATCATAATGATCAGAGCCACAGCATTCAGGATGAGGATAGACAGGATACTTAGGTTAGGGTGGTTATGGCTGGTACCTCTTTCATTAATAAACCTTATAATAACATATATAGTGTTTGTTGGGTTGCCCACATGATAGAGCCTCTGATAAAGACCATCAAGACTGCCATTTCTGAAAAGCCTTATACCACAGAATACCCTGAAAACAGGGAATCGCTGCCAGACAACTACAGGGGCAAGCTAAGGCTAGACATGGACACATGCATAAGCTGCTCAGCATGCGCAATAATCTGCCCCAACAAGACCATAACAATGGTTAATGTACTTACGGATAAAGGGGAGAAGATAATGCCGCAGGTAGGCCATGAGAGATGCCTTTTCTGCGCGCTGTGCGAAGAGGTCTGTCCTCCAAAATGCCTTACGCTTACAAAGAGCTACGATTACGAGGTTTTTGACAAGAGGGATCTCCTGACAAGGCCTGAGGAACTCGAATAGGTTCTCACATGCTGGACACATATGTGTTTTATGCAATAGCTGCCGCTGCAGTGGTATCTTCAATACTAATCTTTGTTGAAAGGAAGCTCATACACGCAGTGCTTGCATTAACCTCAGTATTCATAAGCAGCGCGCTGCTCTTCCTACTGCTAGGCCAGACCTTCATCAGCATGCTAGTCCTGATCGTTTTTGTCGGAGGGCTCTCAACATACCTTATTGTAGCGGTTGCAACTGAAGAGAAGAACATGAAGCTGATAAACCTGCCTATGTTTATAGCAGTATCAATAATCCTCTTTGCCGGACTTTCCGTACTTATATCTTACCTTCCGCAAAATTCTCAGCAAGGAACTCCAAACTTCCTGTCTACTGCCGTATCTGCATTCTCATCAAGCGCAGGCACCCTTTATATTGTGGTAATTATGATGTTTGCAATAACACTTGCAGGCACTTTGATAATCAAGAAATTCACAAGGCTGATTGTATGATCCCGTTAGTATACCTATTTGCACTGGCACTTGCGCTCTTTGCGATAGGCCTTGCAGGAATTGCAACAGAGAGGCATCTGGTAGTGATGATGCTTGCAGTCGAGCTGATCTTTGTTGCAAGCATAGTCGCACTGATAGGATTCTTCCTTTACAACAAGCCAGTGAATGCGGATTCGATTACTATGCTTATCGCAATATTCGCGATAGCCTCTGCAGAGATAATCGCACTAATCGCATTTTATGTCTACATGAAACACAGCAGGATAGACTTTGATGTATCAAAGCTGTCGAAACTGAGGTGGTGATGTGCTAGCCCTATTCGTATTGGTACCGCTCATTGCAGCAATGCTACTCATGGCAGTACTCAAGGAGCACGGACATAAGAAGTCAAAGTACATCGCCGCTGCAGGAAGCCTTGCGGCATTTGCAATCGCATTGCTTGCAAGCTACGGTAGCTATACTTACCATTGGTTCAGCATTGCTTCATACACATTCAACATAAGCATACTGGTCGCACCTCTCAACTTCATGCTGCTGCTTCTTGTGCTCTTAATAGGCACTGTAGTCATAATCTACTCGTGGGGCTACATGAAGCTCCCAAGCGAGCAGCGCAGGTTCTACTTCCAGATTATTGCATTTGAAATATCAATGGCAACTTTTGCCATAAGCGGCAATTTCATAACCTTATTCATTGCATGGGAGTTCCTAAGCCTTACCAGCTATCTTCTGATAGGGTTCTGGTATCAGAAGGATTCTGCAAACAGGGCAGCAAGGAAGGCACTTACAATGATATTCATCGGAGACCTTGCCCTTCTCGGATCGATAGTACTATTCTACAATGCGCTTGGCACGCTGGAATTTACACAGATAATATCTTCAGTAGGCTCAGGCGCATCTGCAGGAGTTGATGCTGCCACAATGCTGCTGCTCGTTGCCATATTTACCAAGTCTGCCCAGGTCCCATTCCATGAATGGCTTATCGACGCAATGGAAGGCCCGACACCCGTATCCGCATATCTGCATTCAAGTACGATGGTCAAGGCTGGGGTATTCGCTGCAATACTGCTATTCCCCATATTCCAGGCAACAAACACTCTGGGGATAATACTTCTGTTTGGTTTGGTGACTGCCCTCATTGCTACACTTTGCGCGCTCAAGGAGCTTCACATAAAGAAAGTAATAGCATACTCAACAATACAGGAGCTATCGATAATGTTTGTTGCTATAGGCATAGGCGCGCCTCTTGCAGCAATATACTTCTTCTTTGCCCAGACCTTCTACAAGGCGCTGCTCTTCTTTAGCGCAGGGAACATAATGGAGGCAACAGAGCGGGACTATCTCAATGACGCCTCAGGACTCACTTCCAATCCATTAATCTACTACACAACACTTGCAGGAGTCCTATCACTCGCAGGCTTCATACCTTTTGCAGGATTCTTTGCCAATGAAGGTATAAGCAATGCAGTATCATCAAACATGAACGTCTACCTAATAATGTCACTGATAAGTGTCCTCACTAGCTTCTACATATTCAGATGGATGTTCTATCCTTCGAGAAAGCCGAAGGCTGACATTGCAGACAGATATAGCACGCAGCCAGCTACCATGGTTCTCCCAATGGCACTTCTTGCAGCACTTGCCCTTCTTGCCTCTGCATTCTTCTTCATGATATCAGACTTCATAAGCTATGGGAATTATCTTCCGTTCCTTTCAGGACTTAGCCTCCAGATAAATATAATGGACAGCGCCATCTTCCTTGTGTTAATAACAATAGGAGCGGGACTAAGCTACATGGCTTATGTAGCAGAGAACATCGCAGGGGGGCCACTGCTGATAAGGATAAGGGATATGCTATACACAAACCCCCTAGTAAACCTTTTTTACAGGGCTGTCTATGGCTTTACATACGAAGTTGCAGAAGCAGCATCAATACTTGACACAGGAATAAGCGATGTATTTGATGATGTCGGCCTTCTGACAGTATACTCCGGAAATGCAATAAAGCGCCTTTCTGTAGGGAGCATCAACCTCTACGCGCTTATGGTCATAGTAGGCATCCTGGCCATGTTTGCAGCGTTCTATCTCACGGTGATCGTCTAATGGATGCGTCATTCATACTAATCGCTCTGGCACTGGTCATGACGTTAGGCAGCATACTGATCAGGCTGCTCAACAAAAAGACTCTTCTGTTCGCTTTCAACTGCCTCATGCTCATCCTTCTTCTTGCGGGGTTTGCATACTTTTACTATTCAGGTATAGGCACCCCACCAGAACTCATTGTGAATACATTCGCAATCAATCCGTTCTCAATATTTTTTGGGGCAATGTTCACTGCAGGAATGCTTCTTGTAAACATGCTCGCAGAGAAGTACTCTGAAAACTACGGCGACTTTGCAATAATAAGCAATTTTGCATTGCTTGGAATGTATGTTGTTTCTTCTTCAGTTTCATTGATAACGATATTTGTAGGACTCGAACTGGCTACGCTGCCTGCAGTGTTCCTGATATTGCTCTCAAGAGGGACCATCGAAGCAGCAACTAAGCTGTTCATAACGGCTGCAATAGCAATAGCAATATTGTCCTTTGCCATAGTGCTTCTATACGGCGCATCGAACAGCTTCGCATTGAAGTCTTACTCACAGAGCACAATAATCGCATTCGCAGCATTGCTCTTTGTTGCAGCGTTGGGATTCGAGGCTTCCATATTTCCATTTAACGTCCTTATACCAGACATCTATACTGGATCATCTGCATACGTAACTGCAATGCTTGGCGGAGTGAACAAGAAGGTAGGGTTTGCTGCGCTCTTACAGGTGTTGCTGCTGGTTTTCATCACAAACAAGGAACTATTCCTGTTCGTTGCCGTACTTTCCACACTCACAATGTTTTACGGCAACATAGTCGCACTGCTCCAAAACAATACAAAGAGAATGCTTGCATACTCATCAATCTCGCAGGCAGGGTACATCCTTATTGGGGTTGCGGTTGCAAGCCAGGCAGGAATAACTGCAGCAATCTTCCAGATATTCTCTCACATGTTCATATTCATAGGCATGCTCGGAATACTGGCTTTTCTCGAGTCAAAGAACAGGAAGGAGGTAAATGACCTAATTGGGCTAAGCGGCGAGAATTCTCTTGCAGCATTTTCACTGAGCCTGTTTATGCTCTCATTGATAGGCCTTCCGCTTACAACAGGATTTGTAGGCAAGTTCCTTCTCTTCCTTAGCGCAATAAATGCAGGGCTGATATGGCTGGCAGTAATAGGGATTATCAACACTGCAATATCTGTCTTCTATTATGTAAAGGCGATAATGGCAATGTACGCCAACAAGGAGGGAGCAAGGCACCTCTCCATGCCTCTCTCATTAAGATTCGTAGTAATCATCTGCATACTGATCACAGTCATATTTGGAATATATCCAGGGCCACTGGTCAATTTAGCGTCAGGGGCAGCCACATACCTAATTCCCAAGTAACCCGTAGACCATCATCTTCTCATTTCTGCGCGAAGATCATTACGCTCTGCGACTATTCTTCCATACTTTATAAATTTCCCAGCATGCCTTCCGTAATGCGTTACGCTTCTCCTTTCTATATCAAACATAGTTACTTCCAAACCGCGTTCCCTGATGAAAACATCCAGCGATCTCTCAAAGGGCAGCTCTACCTGCCTTCCATCAGACCAAAGCGAAGTAATTAAAGCAAGTATCAAGCGCTTCCTAGTAAGCTGTATCGCTCCCTCAACAAACAGCGACTTTTCTTTATCCTCAGCATCATGTGACGCTTTTTCTCTGACATGCTGCAGCACAAAAGCAGAAGTAACAAGATCAAATCTTTCTTTGATGTCAAGATAAGGAAAGGTTCCTTTTACTATAGGCCCAGTAAGACCAGACTCAAAAAGGTTCCTTCTTGAGGCTGTTACACCTGCCGCAGAGTTCTCAATCCCAACAAGTCGCCGTGCACCATTTTTACCTAGTGCGTTGAGAAGTTGTCCCTGCCCACACCCTATGTTAATTACACTTCTGCATCCTTCAAAATGTCTTTTCAAGTCTTTAAGTTCGTCCCTTATGCCAACTCCATATGCATTGGGGACCTGCGTATAAAGACAATCCTAATTTATCGTACGGGTTCTACTACCGACTCCAGCCATAAATACCAACAAAATATCTGGAAAAAACTTTGCAGAGAATTATACTCTTCTTCCTCTTCTGCCGCCAGGCCTCTTTGTAGTGTCAGTAGGAATAGGCGTTACGTCCTCGATGCTGCCTATCTTTATTCCGCTTCTTGCAAGCGCCCTGACGACTGACTGTGCTCCGTGTCCAGGGATTTTTGAGCCGTGTCCACCAGGCGCCCTTATCTTTATGTTTATGTTGGTGACTCCCTTCTCTATTGCAGTTGCAGCTACCTTGTATGCTGCCTGCATTGCCGCATAAGGAGATCCCTCTTCATGGTCAGCGCTTACAACCATGCCTCCGCTTCCTGTAGCTATAGTCTCGCAGCCTGATAGATCTGTAAGTGTGATTATCGTGTTGTTCTTTGATGAATAGATGTGAGCAACTCCCCAGCGTATTGCCTTTGTAAGACCATACTTCTGCTGAGCTTCTATTGCAACTTTTTCGTACGAAATGGCTTCCTTAGACGCAGCTCCTCCCTTCTGCTCCTGCTGTTGCTGCTTCGGTTTTGCGTCTGCCTTTGTCGACTTCTTCTTTCCTGCCATAAATATTACTCCTTCTTAGCCTCTGCCTGCTTTGCCTCCGGCGCCTGTGGCTGCTGAGGTGCTGGTTGTGGCTGTGTATTTAAGTTAATTGGTTTGTAGTATCCTATCTTCTGCTCTTCATCTGCTGCTACAAGATATCCAGGTGACTTTACCTTTCTTCCGTTTATGGATATAAAGCCGTGTGTTATAAGCTGCCTTGACTGGAGTATTGTCTTTGCAAGTCCTGCCCTGTGGACTATTGACTGAAGCCTTCTGTTAAGTATTGCTTCTGGAGTTACTCCAAGAAGGTCATCGACCTTTGCATCCTTTCCTACTATGCTGTATCTTGCAAGTCGAGAGATTATCTCCTTTCCTACCCTTTCGCTTACCTTGTTTGAAAGGACTTCTCTTGCATTCCTCCTTATCCTGCTTACTTCTGTGCTTGCCTTCCAAAGCTCCCTAAGATTCCTCAGTCCGTATCTGTCCCTTATCTCATGCTCATGATCGATCCTAGCCCTATTCCACATGACTTTTGATGGCGTGTACTTCCTCCTATTCCTTTTCGGATCTCCCATTTAATCACTTCTTTGCTTCTCCTGCGGGTGCTGCGGCCGGTGCAGCTCCATCCTTTGCAGGTGCCGCTCCCGCTGCAGACGGGGCTCCAGGCGCACCTTTTGGCGCTGGATTTGCAGCCGCCTCTGCCTTTGCCTTTGTGACTCCGACTGTGGCTCCGGTTCTTCCAGTAGATCTTGTCCTCTGTCCACGTGCTTTCTGCCCCCATCTGTGCCTTGAGCCTCTGTACGTCTGTATCTTAATATCATTTTCTATGTCCTGCCTTGTCTTGACGATAAGGTCAGTACCTGCGACATGCATATCCTCTCCTGTCTCCCTGTCGTTCCTCCTGTTTAATATGAAGTTAGGTACATCTGCCTTCTTCGGATCCTTTATCAGTGACTCTACCTGCTGGGTCTTTTCTTCGTCTAAGGATCCAATCGTTGTATCCTCAGGAATTCCGAACTTTCTGCTTATTCCTATAGTAAGAGCGTGGCTCATGTTGTATCCGATTCCTTTTATCTGCATAAGAGCACTCTGTATGTTAAGATCG
>JAGWHH010000016.1 GCA_028866935.1 Microcaldota archaeon
ATATTGGACGTATTTTGACAACCTGCTATATTCAACCTACCAGGCTACTTTCTATGATATAGGGCTGGAAACCTACAGCACATACTGGCATCTCCATGGGGCAACTTCATTTAGCCTATTCAATGCAGTGCAGTACCTGGTGTTTGCAAACCACATATCGCCCTTCAGGCTCCTGCTCCTGCCATTTTTTGCCTTATACCAGTATCCGATAACCCTGATAGCTTTGCAGAATATAGCAATAGCTGCAACGGCGCTTCTTGTATACCTTGCATCGGACTTGGTCCTTAAAGAAAAGAATGTGTCAATGGCACTTGCATTGGCATTTCTCTTGAATCCCGGAGTAAGCGGCATGCTCTACTTTCCAATACACAGTGAGTCGTTCATTCCTCTTTTCTACATACTCTCATTTTATTTCTACACTAAGGTTGACAGGCACTTGTTTCTTTTAAGCTACGGCTTGCTGCTATGCACAATGGAGGAGGCCCCAATAGTAGGAGCATCATTACTCCTTGGATTGTTCATCTTCCGGGCAGGATCTTCTATTGGAAAGGATACCGCCAAAAATTCACAAGTTGCCCTATTGAAGCTTGCATCAGTAATGACATTAGTGGCAATACTCGCGTACTTTGCCATAGGCAATTACCTTGTTTCGAATTACAAGAGTGTTTCATATGCAGATCTGCCGCCCATTGTGAGATATGGCAATTTCTTTTCAACTGGAATAAGCCTTCTTACAAGTCCATCTAGTGCATACAGCCCGTCCCTTGTATATGCAGAGGGACTGATTGGTTTGGGGATAATCTTTTTGGGGTTTGGCTTTGGATCCTTAAGGGTCCCTTTGGTGAGCATAATACTATTCCTTCCATGGCTTGTGAGCGTATTCATTTTGCATAACCCGCTCATAGCAGATTATTTTGCCCAGTATTATGCATTTGTAGTCGGCGGAAGCTTTGTAGCTGCATTGTATGGTTATAAGTTGATGTCAAAACACAGTAGTACCATAAGGCTATGGGCTGCAAATATTGATCTGGGCTCATTCTCAAGATCCACAATACTGCCAATTGCATTTGCAATAGCAATCCCGTCCGCATTAACATTAAGCGTAATTACCATTGCAAATACTACGTCGTATAACTACAGCCAGATAAATAATGCTCTTTCAGGCATACCGCAGAATTCTACAATAATGTCGCAGGGAAATGTGCTGCCCCATCTTTACGGAATACGGCTTGTAGAATTTCCCAAAAACTCAACGATAAGCGACTCGCCGTTTGTTGCGAACGGCATAGCACTAAATTGGTTCTCCCCACAGTATATAGTAGTTTATACGAACACTTCTGCAGGAAAGACAGACCTGGGATTTGACCCAAAAACATTGCTTAGTTATGTTAATAGTAGCTATTATGTATATTACAATGAATCCGGATTAACCATATTTAAGAAACATTGAGGCGCCAAAATGCAAGAGTTCATAACTGACAAAAAAATATTTGCAGTGGTAGTAGGCTTTCTTGTATTGCTGCAGTTCATAAATCCTGAGCCTACAAACGGGCTGCGACTTGCAGCAATAATTGCAATTATTATTCTCTTTTTGGTCCTTATCTTTCTTTACTCGATTAATGCCAATAAGAAAGGAAAAAAATCTGCCTCTTTTAAAGTTCTGTTTTGGTCTTATGTAGCCCTTGTAGCCCTATTTACAATTGGATCGTTTGTCTCTTATACGACTGCTGAACTTTTTTCAGTGGCAGGACTAGTGTATGAGATTGCACTTTATTTTGTATTTTATATAGTTGTATTTCTTTTGATGTCTGCTGGCCTGTACTTTATCTACCTGAAAAAGAACAGAGGCATTGGAGCAATCTTTCTTGTAGCAGTAATTCTGATAGCCTACATTTATATCGGGTCGAGTTATGCGGTGGACCACTTTTTGGCTAATGATGAGGAGATAATAACTGCGCATGGAGTCGCAATGCTGTTTAATGGAACTAATCCTTATGCAAGCAGCATATCAAACATTATATACCTTGATAACCTTCGTTACAATACAGGATATACGATAACCACAAACAACAGTGTAGTTGGTAATATGGACTACCCTGCACTCTTCTTTCTGTCTTTTGCGCCGTTCTACTTTTTGAGCCAGTACAGCATACAAAACATGCAGCAGGTAGACTTGCCGATCCAGGCATTTGTCTTCTTTGTTGCAATGATTTTTGCCGTCGGGTATGCCCTTGATAAAAAGAGCATACTAGAACCAAAACCTTTGCTTTACATCGGACTTATGGGCATGGCAACGGTAGTGCCTTCCATAACTACCTACCTGATGTTTGCCGTAATACTTCTTGCTTATACAGAGCTGGATTCGAAATACTCTTGGATACTTTTGGGCATTGCAGCGTCACTGCAGGAGCTTCTCTGGGTTCCTGTGCTGCTACTCATAGCTTATTCTTACAATACGCAAGGGGCCAAAAAGGGGATTCGGAATCTTTTGGGGACTGCACTGGTTTTCTTGGTATTTAACGGCTATTTCATTGCATTAAACCCTGCAGCCTACTTCCATTCGCTCTTTTATCCTCTAAATGGCTTCCTGTTTCCTGATTCAAATGCCCCAGTAGGATATCTTTTATTTGCAAATTATAATGCAACACTGCAGGTATTTCCGTATTTATTTGGCGTAGCGCTTTTAGGTTCGCTTGCACTCTTGCTGTACTCTAACAATAAGAAGGCGATACCGCTGCTTAGCATGGTTCCTTTCATTTTTTCGTTGCATGGGCTTATAATATACTATTACTTCTTCATGGCAATGTTCGTAGTTATTCTATATTCAAAACAGGAAAAATATTCGGAGGGAGGATTCCGCAAGGCTATCAATAAAAATGGTTCCTTGAGAAACCTGCTTGCAGTTTTTGCAGCGCTTCTGGTCTTCGTGGGTGGGATTCTTGCAATCGATGCGCACTCAAGCTATGTGAATGGACTTAACCTGAGCATAAGCGGCCAGCAGTCCTACGAGAATGGAAGCGTCCTGCATTACAATGGCATGCTGCACTTCGATGTAAACTCTACAAAAAGGGTGTACCTGCTGCTGCAGGTCTACAATGGGCAGATACACCGCGGCCTGAATGTGGCGTATTATGGGCTTGACAATACAAGCCTGCTAAGCAGCTCAACAAACTGCTCCTATCCATGCTCCCTGAATGACAATGTCATACAGCTAAATTCCTCAGACTCACCTTATTTGATAAACGCCACGGTTTACAACGTGACTGCAATTAACCCAGTGTACATATCCGCATTTTTGTATAATGGCAGATATGCGTACCAATCTACAATGATAAGAGTAGATTCCAATTGAGATTTTGGCTATGCAAAGGCTCCTTTTATAAACAGGATAAATTTAATAAGTTAAACTCCTATTTGTTATTGCTGTGAGTTGATGGCAGACCAGGAGATCAAGACTAGCATCGATAGCCTTATCGCTTACCTTAATGAGCATGGCGAGACGAATACAGGAGCAGCTGCTGCCATATTGGGGGTTGGAGAGGCCACCATAATTGAGTGGGCCAACATACTCGAAAAGGCCAACATGATTAAGATAGTGCACAAGTCTGGGAGGATGTTTCTCTCTCCGATACAAGGCAAGGCAGGAGCTACAAGCGAGGCGGGCCAGGCAAATCAGGCAAGAATAGAGGCAGAGATTGCATCGCAGGTAGCAATAGTCAACCAGATAGCTGCGCGCATAGAGCAGTTCAGCAGCACCATGGAAGCAGTGGACAAACTAATGACTACAAAGTACAAGAACGTAAAGCCGCTTCTGGACAGGATAAATTCGATTCAGAGCCGCATAGACCAGGCGCAAAGAAAGATGGAAACAAAGTCAAAGCAGATAGAGGTGCTCTCTGCAAAGATAGGAAAGGAATACGAAGTATTGCAGAAGTATTCTTCAGATCTTTCAAAATTCAGCATCGATACGAACAATGCACGTTCAGTTTCTGAAGATATAAAATCAAAGCTCAAGGCCTACGATGCGAACACGCGGGAGATGACAAAGGCGCTTGATGAAACCATATACAAATACAGGAAGAACGCCCTTGAGATGACAAGGGTCATCAAGGAGCGTGACGACGAACTTCGACAGATAATAAGCCTGGAAGACAGGCAGGTCAATGATTATGAAAGGATTGCAAAAAGCTACAAGCAGGACTCTGACAGGATAATAAGGGATATAGAGCGCAGGAGGAAGTCCGTACTTGATGAGGTTGCAAAATCAAACGATGAGATAAACAGGCTAAAGGCTGTTGCCAGCAAGAGCTTCACAGAACTTAACTCTTCGGTAGACGATATGAAGAGGAGCCTTGGAGGGATGGCAGGGCTTAACGACAGCATAGTTGCGATCAATCATGATCTTGACAGCCTGCTCGAGCGCAAGGATGCCTTGCTTAAGGAACTTGGGGCAATGAAGCAGGAGGCAAAGGTGGAACCTGGAAAAAGGTCTGCAGCACGAAAGGGGCCAAACCTGCAGACGAGGACGCAGGATGTGTCTGATAAGATAAACGCGCTTAAGAGCGATACTGAAAGGCTCAAGACATTGGTTGAGGGCCTTGTCAACGAAAAGACAGTAAGCAAGATTACGGAAACTAAGAAAGAGATGGGGGGCGCGGACAAGATTGCGGCTCCTGGAGAAAAGAGGGAGAACCTTGCAAATGATGCTGGAAAGAAAAGTGATGTAACGGATTCTGGAAAGGGTAGTGGTGCTAATGGCTGATGCGCCAACGACGACTGAAGTTGTTAAGGAGTTTGCCTCGTATAGCTTGAATGCAAGTGGGGTAGAGGCAAGGATAAGGATCGTTGATAGGGGAGGCTATGTCCCTAACTACGAGGTAAGCGTGCCTGGACTTGGAGAGGCTACAAAGATATTGCTCTTATCGCTCAGGAACGAGCTGCTCAACATAGTCCCCGTAGACATGACAAGGATCACAGAGCACGAGTATGTTACTGAACTCAACAAGAGATACATAAACGCATCTTCAGTGATGATAGACCGGTACCTTCCAGGTACACGTCCAGAGATCAAGGCAATACTGATCGCTTACATCATAAACATAATGCTTGGACTTGGCGACCTTGAAGTTCTTGTGGCAGATGAGAACCTGGAAGAGATTGCAGTCAACTCATCGAAGGAACCGGTCTGGATATTCCACAAAAAGTTCGGATGGTGCAAGACTAACATAAAGCTCTACAACGAAGAGGCGATCTACGACCTTTCAGAAGCAATAGGCAGGCGTGTAGGACGTCAGATAACAATGCTCTCCCCTCTTATGGACGCGGAGCTTACAGACGGTTCCAGAGTAAACGCGACGCTTTACCCAGTATCACAGGGCGGAGACACGATAACTATCAGAAAGTTCTCTAAGAACCCGTGGACGATGCCTGCGCTTATAGCAAGCAAGTCCCTCTCTGCAGAGGTAGCCGCGATCATCTGGATCTGCGTGCAGAACGAGATCAGCCTTGTCATATCAGGAGGTACTGCAAGCGGAAAGACCAGCTTCCTCAACGCGATGTCGATATTCATGCCTTCAAACCACCGCGTCATCTCTATCGAGGAGACTAGGGAGCTTACGCTTCCTTCATTCCTGCAATGGGTGCCGATGCTTACAAGGCAGCCAAACGCAGAAGGAAAGGGAGAGATAACTCTTTACAACCTCATGATCAACGCGCTCAGGCAGCGTCCCGACATCATGCTTGTCGGAGAAATCAGGACCAAGTATGACGCGCAGACCCTCTTCGAGGCAATCCACACTGGACACGCAGTGTACGGCACAATCCACGCAGATAACGTACAGGACACTGTGGTGAGAATGACCAACCCCCCTATCGACATACCAAAGGTCATGCTCAACTCAATAGGGGGAGTAATATCGTTATTCAGGCACAGAAGGCTTGGAATAAGAAGGGTTCTTGAATTCGGAGAGATGCTTGGGAGCGGAGATACCAACGTGCTTTACCGGTGGAATCTTAGAGGAGACTCTTTTGCGCAGATATCAAACCTTTCAAGACTTGCAGAGGTCATATCGCTCTATGGAGGTTATACCTACAATGAGCTGCTAGATGACATAAACGAGAAGGCGAGCATACTCACATGGATGGTTAACAACAAGGTAACAGGAGTAAACGAGGCAGGAAACACTGTTGCCCAATATTATAAAAACAAGGAGAGAGTAATAAAGATCGTAAAAGACAATGTGCCGTTCTCGGAAGACTTATTGAAGTGAAGTCATGGATTACGAAGCTTCGGTAGCACTGATAAAGGAAGTGGAAGGCGTTGACAAGGAGCGCAGGTCGGTAATTGTTGACCTGGTAGACTTGGGTAGTGAAATAGACGTTACAGAGTATACTGAAAGAGACATTCCAAAGATAATAGATTATGTTGATGCTATAACTGGAGGAACAGCTGCGGCAGAGGCGGTTCAAAAAACGGAGGGTGCGCAGCAGGATAATGCTGCAAAGCCGCAGCCGCTCCCGACTGCAGCGCAGTCTTATGAAAAGGCGTCTGAGACAGTGAAGGCGGCTGCTGCGGAGCTTGGGAAGGCGGTGGCAAGAGTCCAGAAGACCATGCCTGTAGCAAAGGAGAAGAGCGCGCCGCCTGAAGATGAAGGATTAGTCATGGTAAACCTTTCGCTTAATGACCAGATAAGCGAGCTTGAAAAGATAGACAGAGGGCTTGATATCGGTGCCTTTGACAATGAGCAGACTGGAATAATAAAGAAGGAGGTAAACGGTCTTGTAAAGAAGAAATATGTTCCAACGGACAAGTACCAGGAGGGTCTGCTGGAGCTAAGGGACAGAAGACTGAAGGAGGTAATAAGAAAGCTTGGTATGTAAATTATGATAGGCTGGTAGAATGTTTGGGAAGAGCAAGGCGGGACTAAACAAGCGTATAGTAGGTTTTACCAAAGCCAGAAAGATCCTTTTCTTTACGATAAAGCCAAAACCAATTTACGAGAGTGCGGACAAACTCCCTACAGGAACTCTTGAGATGGAGAGCACAGGCGCCGGAGGCGAAGTCCTGCAGTTTGAACAGGCCACCAAGACCCCCTCTGGAAAGAAGCCGCCAGTGCAGTCAAAGATGATGAAGGATCTTGGGCCTGCACTTGTTGAAATCGGGATGAAGATAAGCCCTGAACAGTACGTAAAGAGCTGCACCCAAAAGGCCGCAATGGCTGCAGGCGCGATGCTGGTAATCTCTGCAATAATTGTGCTGGTGCTCAATCTTGGAACCCTGTTCCTTATCTTTTCGCCAGTTGCTGCGCTGATAGCTTACTTCGTGGCTTATTCCATTCTATTCTCTTATCCCCTAAACAAAATTAAGTCATCAGGAGATGAGATTGAGAGGGACGTCCTATTTGCAGCAAGAGATATGATAGTCAGCATGAGATCTGGTGTTCCTCTTTTCAATGCAATGGCAACAGTCAGTGTGGGCTATGGGGCAGCAAGCCGAGAATTCGAGAAGATCATAGACAGGGTGCAGCTAGGGATGCCTATGGACCAGGCAATAGATGAGGTAAGCTCGAAGAGCCGCTCTCAAACTTTCAAGAAGCTGATGCTCCAGGCAAGCACGAGCATAAAGGTAGGCGCAGACGTAGTCAACGCGATACAGGAAGTCATCAATGACGTCAGCCAGGAAAGGGTCATAGAGCTTAGAAGATACGGGCAGCGCCTTAATGCAATCGCAATGTTCTATATGCTTTTTGGAGTCATATTCCCAAGCATGGGTATTGCGGTGGCAGCAATCATGACCACATTCATCAGCATATTTGCATTTACAAGTACAACGCTCATTATTGCACTTGTAGGGCTTGGATTCCTGCAGTTTGTATTTCTGAAGCTTGTAAGTGGCTCGAGGCCTTCATTCGCGGCGTGATCACATGGCAATAGTATTCGAACAATTGGTAGGAAGGGATGTGGCAAGGTTCATATCGTCCGAGTTAGACCTTGCCGCGGTCAAGATGAGCCCTAACGCGTTCATAGGAGTAGCAATAATTGGATTCTTCATAATAACAGTGCTTATGGCATTCGGCCTTGTGATTTTTCTGCAGCTGAATTCCGGAATTGCCCTTCTTGCAGGAATAATATTCGGCGTACTTTACGAAGTCATACTTTATTCAGTCCTCGAACTTAGGATAGATGGCAGAAAGAGCTTCGTAGAGGACATACTTCCAGACTACCTTCAGCTTGCATCAGCAAACATGAGGAGCGGTGTGCCTCTTGCCAAGGCGCTGATTATGGCAGTGCGACCCGAATTCAAGTACTTCGGTGATGACGTTAATGCGGTAGGAAAGCAGCTGTATTCAGGAGAGACAATGCAGAACGTGCTTGAGCAGCTCGCAAACAAGTACAGGTCACTTACGCTAAGGAGGACAGTAAGAGTAGTTGTAGAGGCGCAGATGTACGGGGGAGGGATGGCAGACCTGCTTAACCAGATCGCAAAGGACCTTAGGAACCAGCATATCGTACAGAAGGAGGTATCAGGGCAGCTATTCATGTACACCATCTTCATTGCATTTGCAGCGCTTATAGGTGCGCCATCACTTTACGCGCTTACCAACCAGATGATCGGAGTTACATCAAGTGTCTGGTCAAAGATTTCAATTAATTCAATATCAAACCTTCCTAATGTAGGGGTCTCTTTCATTAAGCTATCAAAGCCGCAGATAACGCCCCAAGACTACTTTGACTTCTCTGTGGTTGCCATAATAATAATTGCTGGATTTGGAGCTTTCATAATCTCGGCAATCTCTACGGGAGTACCAATAAGAGGAATCAAGTTCCTGCCAGTATACATCGTAATAGGGCTTGTCCTGTTTACGGTAGTGGGGGCCCTGCTAGGTAGCCTCTTCTCGTCATTCCAGAGTCAGTAGTCCCTGTGTTAAGGATGCGAAGGGAACCCTAGATACTGCCACTCGCCAATTGTGCCTAAAGGCTGCGAGTAGGTTGTAGGCACGTACGTATATCCGACAGCATTTGGTATTGCGTTAAGCCCGTTTCCGCTATAATCATTTCCATTTTGGTATAGTGGATACCATGCGATAAGGTTCTGGTCTGCGGCCTGGAGAGGCGATCCATCTATGCCTTCTTGGTAGAGGGCGCTTACCTGGGCCCCGGAAAGAGCAGTATTGTACAGCTGCACATTGGACATACTTCCCAAAAATGGGCTTAGTCCCTGAGCCGGAGAGCAGAATATTCCTGCCGCTCCGCCTAATTCAAAATACTTTTTGTTGTTTGCACCATTTGGTGTGCTGACCTCTTCTGAATTTTGGCCGCCAGGAGTTACAATTGGCGAAGGAGAAACCAGTTTACCGTTTACGTAGAAATTTGCTACGCCAGTGCCAAGCCCTGCGCCAGACATTGTTATTACGACATTGTTGAATGATCCTTTTGCCAGGGCGCTGCTGGTAGGTCCTGCTACATACAATGCGCCATTGTTCGATGCGGAGAATTCAAGCTCAGTTTGGGCAGTGGTGTCTATCTGGAATGTGGTGCATGGGTTGCCCTCGCTGTAGATCGTATTTGTCGTGCCTGCTGGGTTATTGTTTTGTGGATTTATCCAGGCGGAGTAGGTCCATGATGTTAATGCGTTGAACGGCGCCGAAGCTGTGCCTGCTGTGGGCAGCTGATCGTACATGTAGCTTGACTGGCCGTTGAAGTACGCTGCTGATGTCTGTCCCCCTGCAGATATCTGGCTGGTTCCAAGATACACTGCCGGAAGGTAATTCGACGTGCATTGGCCATAGCTTACACACGTAAGCAGGCCTGGTATAGGGTATGTGTTTGAAGAGGATGGCGTTACAAGCATATTGTCCATTTGGTAGTTAGGCAGAAGATTGTATGAAATTCCTGATGTAGTGGTAGTAATCGCGCTTGTTCCATTGTAATTGTTTGCATTCCCATTTAACGGATACCAGCCAATAAGCATCGAGTTTGAGATTGGAAGTCCTTCTACTCCTTCTTGGTAAAGCTGGTAAACCTGCTGCGCCGTTAATGTCTGATTGTATACCTGGAGGTTTGCAATGTCACCGATAAGGCTGTTGCTGGAAGTAGACCAGGGCGCTTCGTATCCTATCTGCATTCCGCCATTGCCTTTTAGTGGAGATGTATCTACACTGGAGCCTACGCCGCACCATTCTGAAGTTGCAACCTGCTGGCCGTTGACATATAGATTGAAAAGGGAGGCGTAGGTGGCTCCGGATATCAAAGTGCCTTTGGGCGCGTTGAATGTGCCTACCACAAAGTACCACGAGTTTGTTGGATATGCGGTAGTGGACTCTATGCCCCATCCGATATTGTCAGAATTGTCACCGAAAAAGAATTGGCCTGGGCTAATTGGACTTGATAGGCACAGTTCTTGGCCTATACCAAGAGTAAGGCTGTGCCCATTTGTGGAGCCGAGGGTAGTGCCTCTGTCATTTTCTATGACACCGTTGCCGTTTGTA
This sequence comes from Microcaldota archaeon, assembly GCA_028866935.1. Lineage (GTDB taxonomy): Archaea > Micrarchaeota > Micrarchaeia > Micrarchaeales > CABMGC01 > JAJZNA01. The sequence continues at coordinate 10,488 of JAGWHH010000016.1, forward strand.
GGGAATACCCATGCTGCAACGCTGTATGCAGTTGTGCTTGGCTGAGTCTGGCTAGTTGAGATCACGGAGAAAACGTTATTGAAAAGCGCGGCCTGTCTGTCGTATGTGAAGAATGTGAACATGCCGTTCTGCGAACTTTTCTGGAAGTTTCCGCTCGCCCTGTCAAGATACTGCGATGCGAGTGGTGCAGTGAAGTATGCTTCCTGTGATGCGTTGTTTACAAGATTAGTTATGTTAAGCGTGGCAAGTCCCGGACCGTAAAGCAGTACCTGCTCCCCTGTTGTTAGCGCTGGATAAGAGCCTATCTGGTAATTGAGATATGGCATTGTGCTAGGTGGAGAGATAAGATTTGCGGCAATAACCCCTGCATAATTGGACAGGCATGCAGGAGTCAACAGACCTCCGTCTGAAGTTGCGATTATTACCTGCTTGCTGTTTGGAGGTGAGGATATGCCTGCAGGCACATTTAGTGTGCCACATGTAGTCAGTGCTGGTACACTGTAGACCATGCCATACGCATATCCTATAGTATTACCTGAAGTGGCATACGTATTGCCAATGACTGTGACGAGATTACGTGAGCTTGCAAAATTAATCTTCTTGTATACTCCCTGTTGTGCGTAGAAAAGATCCGGAGTGTTGTTTATTGGTATTGATGCGTTTACAGGTATTGAAAATGTGTAGCTGCCAGATGTGGTATTCAGCACGACACTTTCGGTGTACCTTACGTTTATTGAATAGGGATTAATCTGGAATATCTGCGGTGATGATTCGTTCACTGATATTTGCCTGGCAGCTATGCCGGTGGTAAGACCTATCTCAGCATTGTATGTTGCAAAGGTTGCGCCGCCCATCATAAGCTTGATTGAGTTGTAAGCTGCGGTTCCTACGCTAACATTGGGCAGCGTGCCGTTTGTGATTAGATACTTCAAATAAAGGCTGGTGTTTGTTATGAAATTATTTCCGCGCATTGATGGAGTATACTCATATTGGAAAAGGGTTGATAGCGCTGCTGAGCCGCTAGTCTGTGCGAATGTGATGGCGCTCTTTTGTAGTATGTGTCCGTAATTCAATGATCCTGAAGCTACAACTGAGGTTTCTGAGATCGTGTCGTAATCCAATCCCAACACTACATAGAGCAGGAGGGTTACGATCATTAGCAGCACGAAGATCAGCGCAGTAAGGGAGAAGAACTGCGCCTTCATATTCTTGCTTTGTTTTATCTCCATGAATATACACTTATATTGTAAAGGTTATATCTGCCTGTAGAGTAGTTCTGAAGCGGCGCCTGGACAAGTTGCGATGACACCGAGAAGGAATTCACGAGCCCGGTTGCGTTGTAGACTGTGTCGTTATACACCACTGCTGAAGGGAACCCTGGAGCCATTATCGGACCGTAGCCGTTCGCGTCTCCTGCAAGCGGGAACCAGTCCACAATGTTTGACTGTGATGTTGGTCCGCCATTTAGTCCTGCGCTATACAGCTGTGAGATCTGGTTCTGCAGTATGGTGTTTGAATAGATCTGCACATTAGATAAGGATCCGTAGAAAGGGTCTGCGCCGCCTGAGCCTAACTGTATGGGCAGATTGTCTGCCACAAGCAGCGGAGCTGCGGAAGAGTATGAAGTGGTTGAGACGTTGGCGCCGTTGAGATATACGCTTGTTGAAGTGGTTCCTACAGTCACCACCACATTATACCATCTGTTTTGCTGGAATGCCAAGGGTATGAATGGCTGCGCAAGCCATGAGCTTCCTCCTGCGCCAGCATCTATCTGAATGCCGGGATTTGCGCCCCTTCCTATTAGCGCTATATCAAAGGTGTCCTGGCTTGCGGTCTTTGTATCAAATAGCTCTGAGGTGAATGTGGTTGTGGAAGGCTTGTTGCTGTTAAACCATAAGCTCACAGTGAAAGGACCGTTTATGCCTAGCTGCGATTCGTATGGTATGATTATGTTGCTGCCTGGCACGCCGTTGAGGTATGCCTTTGTTATGACAGGCTTGCTGTTTAGGGACATGCTGGAATTTCCAATGCCATGCAAACTGTAAAGCAGATAGTCTGCGCAGCTGCCTTCGTTGTTCAGGTAGAGGGTGGCGAGGGTTGAGAGTATGGACGAGTTGCTGTTTGCCTGGCACGTGCCAAAGACAACGAGCTTGTTTCCAAACGATGCGAATAGTTTTCCATAAGCAAGGATCATTATCGGGTTTATAGTCCCGGGATAAGGTACGGCTGCGTAGTTGGTGAATGCGCCTGAACTCTGGTTCTCCTCTGCAACGTACCTGTTTGGCCATATCGTGTAAATATTATTTGGCGTCTGTATTGGGGTTGCATTTGTAAGCCCAGTAGTGCCATACTGCGCAGGAGCGGCAACACTCCACAGCTGTGCAGTTCCAGACTGTGAGATAGCGGTGACGCCGCCAGTTCCCTGAAACGCATACCTGCCATTATATGAACTTACTCCTGTGCCGCTCGAACCTTGAAGCGGCCATGAACCGCTCCCGGAACCAGTTGCAACGGTTTCTACGTAGCCGGTTGCGCCGTTTGCAACGGCAAGGGTGTTGCCGTATGCTGCTGTGTCAGAAATTTGGGATGACCCTGGCAAAGTAGCTTGCCATAAGATCCCTGTTCCGGTAGATACATTAGAAACGCCAGTCACAAGGGCTTCGTATTTTGGTGAACCGTCTTCGAGTATTCCAGCCGCTATCTGCCCTGATGCGATGGCCACATATGGCACCTTAAGTGCCTGGCCCGGAGGGTGTGAAACTATTGAATGCACGCCGCCTGCATATGTTCCGTTGTTTACAAAGTATGCATATATGCTATTGTATGTTGAAGCTGGGCCTGTTCCATCTGGATCGTAAGTGCCACCGATCAGCTTTCCGCCGTATATCAGGCTGAACATCGTGAATTCGTCTCCGTTAGGAGTTCCGCTTGCAGGCACAAATGTGTTTGCACTCCATAGGGTGGCACCGTTAAAGGCATTAAGCGCAATGGCGTTGTCGCCAGTGGAATAGATGAGCATTCCGTCGTAGATTGCAGTTGAATTTATGGTCCCGACGCTTGATGAAGTCCACACGGTGCTGCCTGTAGTCGCATTTATTGCGTATATGGTCTGACCTGCACCAAAATATACGTTGCCATAATTTGCAACAAGTGTGCCGTTTACTATAGCTACAGGCACATTTACAGTGTATTCTACGCTGTAGACTGAGGGGCCGTATTGGTTGCCGCCGCTGTTGAATGAGTCTGCCAAACGCTCAGGCCAGGATTGCCCCGAAGCCATAGACTGGTTTGACATTGTCAGCGCAATTGGCACCCCCACAAGTGAAGAAAGTTTTTCTGATGCAAGCTGCGCTACGAAGTTGCTTGAAGAGGAATACTGGATTGCACTAGGCGTTATAGTGTTGTAGACGAAATAAAGCATGACAGTAACCCCTGATGCGGTAATAAGCAGCGCGAAGAGCGCGTCTAGTGAGAATGCAAGCGCTTTCATCAGCTAACCCCAAAACTTGTGTTTGTCCATACCATTACTCTCATCGTTCCTGTGGCGCCATTGCTTAATATTACAGGTATTGTAGCTGATTGTATTGCCGTAGCATTTCTTGTAAGAGGGTTCGAGCCTATGCTGATGTTGTAGTTTCCGTAGGAGTCTATAGTTATGAAGTAGTCATAACCGACACCGAGCATCTGCTTTGTTGCCTGGTAATTGGTGTTTGACATGGCCATGAGCGCAAGCGCTTTGTCCCCAGAAATTATGCTACTGTTCCCTGCCCCCAGCCCGATAGTGACATTGTTCCATGAAAGGGAGTTGCCCGGATCTGCATATGCGTTCCAGTTCTGCGGAAATCCTGGAGAGAAGATTCGCTGCTCCAGTCCCTGCAGCTGCGCCTGCATGTTTCCAACGCCGAACCCGTAGGCGAGTGAAAATTCGCTGTTTACCCTAGACCATACGGACGCAAGTATCAGGATCGCTGAAGTGAATATCAGCAATGCGAATACCATATCCATTGACCAGTATTGTGCCTTCATGGAGTAACACCCAATGATACGCTAAGTGTGCCTGTCGGTGGAGGCCCTGCGTTATAAAGCTGGAATGCCTGCTGTTGAGTAAGTGCAGTGTTGTACACCTGCACGTCTGAAATTGTGCCGTTGAACAGGTTTGACCCTGTGCAGAATGAATTGCCTATGCAGGTTGGCGATGATGAAGGGGCTATTGAACCTGAGCTTGGAAGGAGGTATGGCCCATCCTGTACCCCATCAACGTAAAAGATGACATTTCCTGCCCCATCATACGTAGCTATTACGCTTGACCATGCCTTTGATGGAATCCTTACTATGCTGTTTGTAGATTCCCAGCCCGAGCCGGCATATAGGCTCAGGTATGCATTGGAGGGATAAACATATGCGAGCTCCCAGCTTCCTGATGTTCGGCTTGCTCCTTCGGAAATTATGTCATTAACAGATTTTGGGGAGAGCTTTGCGTTAGGGTAGACCCATGCTGCCAAGGACATCTGAGAAAAGCCCTGCTGCAGCGCAGGCGCTTGCGCATAGCCTCCTTGCGCATTAAGGCTTATGCCGGAGCCGTTTAGCGATGGGCTTACAATAGGCTGGAATGATGATTGCGAATTGTAAGTAAGGGCGTTGGGTGTCCCTTCATCGGCGTAGGCGCTGTAGTCATTTGCATCTCCGTTTAGAGGCCACCATCCTGAGAGGCCATAGCCAGTCAACGGAAACCCTGTGATGCCTTCCTTGTAAAGCTGCGTTAGCTGGCTGACACCCAATGCTGAAGAGTAAATCTGCACATTTGAAATTAGCCCCCTGAGGTGTGCGCCGTTCCATGACCCGATGTATCCCTGCGGTTCTGTTGAGCCATAGTACATGCTTGTAGGCGAGCTATAGCACAGGTTTGACTGTAGATTGCCATCGGCATAAACACTAGAGAGCATGCCATTGTATGTTCCGGCTATGAAATGCCATTGGCCGTCCTCAAAGTTTACTGCGCTTATTGTTGCCGCGCATGATGACCCCGCTGTCCTTGAAGTGAATTGTGGAGCCCCCGCAGCTGTCAAGAGCAGTTCGTATGCAGGAATGCCTGAGTTTATCTCTCCGGTGCCTATTGCTGGCATGATTACTGAAGTTGGCAGCGCCTTGACCCATGCAGTCACTGTCACAGCTCCAGACGGAGTGATTGGGGCGTTCGAGCCTATTGCAACAGATGATGTGGCTATGAAGTTTCCTGAGAGGATCTTGGTCCCCTGAGTTTGGCTCTGGTTTGTAGCGACCAGCTGTATTGAGCCATACGCAATTCCGTTGTTGCCGCTTCCACTGTAATCAAGTGTATCGCCATTAAGCGGCCACCACCCAACGAGCCCTGTTGTAATTATTGGCGCTCCTCCAATACCTTCATTATACATTGCCTGTATCTGCTGGGCATTAAGGAGAGTGCTGTAGAGTTGGACGTTGGCGATCTTTCCTGGGAAGAAGTCAGTATTTCCATCAGAACCTATCTGGAAAGGCGCTGAATTGACACAGGCGTCAACAGGGTTTAAAGATGCATATTGTTTTCCATTTACGTATATGGTGCCTGTGCCGCTGCCGGAAATGCTGCCTGCTACAAAATACCAGGTATGTAAAGCTGGGGTGAAAGATGTGCCAGTACTGGCAGTGCCGCAGCCTGCGAGGCCTAGCTTAAGGCTGCCGCCGTAGTAGCCAAAGCAGTATATGCTCGCGGCGCCGCAGTTGCTTGAGCCCTCACCGGCGATTTCAGCCTGAGCAGGTATAGTGTTGAAGTAAATCCATGCAGATTCTGTGAATTGGCTAAGTCCAGAGCCTGGAACTATTGATTTGGCCATTAGTATATTTGCATTGCTAAACTGCATTACATAATTTGGAGAAGACCACCACGAGTCAATCAGCTTGCCGTTAAGGGGACTTGCTGATTCGCTTGATGGGCCTAAATCGTAAGCTACGGATCCCTGACCTTCGGCAAGCGGCCACCAGGCAACAAGGTTAGAGGTTGTAGAGAGATTTCCATTGAACGCTACGACTTTCACATTTGCATTTCCTCCTGCCTGTCCTGGGTTGAGGAATTGGTATGCGATACCGTTGTTTGTATAGCTCTGCGCCGCCTGCTGGCTTTCAAATGAGCCTAATGAGGACTCAAACCCTACTGGCACGAATTGTAGCAGTACTCCGGTAAAGTTCTGTACCTTGCCGAACACCTGCACAACATTCTGGTACTGCGCAGTGCCTGAAACCTGTAGATTATTTCCCTTTCCGCTGTGGTCGGTTCCATCGCTGCTTAAAGGCCACCATCCTGAGAGGCCTGCGCCCTGAAGCGGCTGTCCCGATATGCCTTCCTGGTAAAGCTGCTGCGCCTGGAGCTGCGATAGTTGGGTGCTGTATAGCTGGACATTTGCTAGCTCGCCGCTGAACCTGTTTGATCCGCCCGCTTCCTGACCAAGGTTTACAGAAAGCGGTGCAGCAGGCGAAACGGATGCCGTGCAGCCGGAGCCCAAACTGCCATTAACGTAAAGGTTTAGAGTTGAGGAGCCTACTGCGTAAGTTACAAAGTACCATACATTTGGAGATAGTGAAAGTTCGCTATGGCATGCTGCTGAAGAGACCCCGGCGTATAGATTCCCGCCTGAAAGGTATACGAAGTTATTAGGAGACCCTCCGACCCCCTGGTCTATCAGGTAGCCAACAGATGCCGGAGTTGAAGGTCGCATCCAGAAAGATACAGATTGAGTGGATGATGATGTTGAAGGAGAAGTCGAACTTGCAAATACATTTTGGCCGTTTAAGTTTAATGCGCTTGCAACCTGGTCATATACGACAAGGCTCTTGGACTGCTGTGAAGTTGATGGGCACATGTAATCTACACATATTGTGCCGAATGAATTCTGGAAGGTTATGAATCCGGTAGACTGCTCTGTTGGTATCGTGTAGTACAGCTTGCTTGGATTAAGATAGTTGCTGTTTGATACAATGGACTGCGCAAGGCTGAATGATGTTGCCTGTATCTGCTGGCCTATAACATTTGTTGTAACAACTACCATTCCCTGCCTTGTTATTGTAATGTTATATCCTATTGAACTGAGCGGGGAAGGTAACTGGACTGTTGCGTTGTAGCCATTGCCTGCCTGGTATGCTGATGATAGCTGCGATGCTACAAGCTGGGAAACATACTGTAATTGGGCAAATACCTGCTGGTTGCTTACAAGCACCCTTTGGTTTGCCAGAGAGCTGAATACGAGCACAAAAATGAATAGCACAAATACGAAAACTATCAGGTAATCTACTGCTATTTGTAGCTTATTCATCACACAACCGGCTTCATATAGACACATGGAAGTGCAGCATTTGATGGACATTGCGGCTGGGCGCTAACGTTTATCAGATATGTGCCTGAAGATGTTACGCCGCTCAGGTCCCCGCTTACGTTGACTGGGGTGTATGTTGTTATGTAGCTTATATTTGCCGGTGCCACCACCTCGAAGATAATCTGATGCCCTACGCCGTTGATGGTATTGCCAACGAATATGTTGATTACGCCGGTGGGGATATTTACGGCTACAAGCTGCCTTGCCGGGAACCCTTCGCTGCCTACAAGGCTTGCGACGCTTGAGAGCTTTGATGCTGCCTGCTGGGCCTCAATTGCTGAAAGTGAAGTGTTTGCATTTGCTATCTGTATGAAGGCTATGATTATTACAGGGATCAGGACTGCAAGGCCGAAGGATAGAGTTATAAGTAACTCGAAACTGGACTGAAGCTTGGCTTTGTTACCCAATCCCATTTCCAAATCACAATTTTCTATTTGTAATGACTATGTCGTTCCTTACTTCTATTGTCTTATACAACTTGTCGGTGAGCTGCTTTAATGTGGACTGTAGCGAAAAGCCAGACGCGTTCATTGATACTGCACCTCCGTGAAGAAGGCCCAGGCGCGCTTTAATCTCGTATTGCCTGCTTTTTATCTTCTTTATGTTGACCGCGATGTAATCCACTTTTACATCCCTGAATTTATCGACTCTATTCGCAAATGCGTCAAGCTCTTCCTCTATTTCATCCTGGTATTCTCTCAGATCCGAATCCATTCCTGAGATCACTATGTTCTTTTTCTGGACATTTGAGTCCTTGATTATAGTTTCAAGTATATCGCGTACCGTAAGCATCCCTACAGGATGGCCCTTGCGCGTTACAAGCAGTGACGAAACACCGTTCTTTACCATTTCCCTTATTGCCTGATCTATGCCTACGCTGTCGTCTATTGTATTTATGTCGCGGTGTGAAAATTCTGCAACGCGAGTATGGATGCGGCCTTTAGGGCTGAATTCGGGAGATCGGTTCTTTACAGCCATTGTTGATTCTATAATGTTCTTGTAGGTAATTATACCGAATAACTTCCCTTTATCAAGTACAATAAGACGATTAACATTGTTTTCCTTCATTGCATTCTTTGCCTTCTCAAGAGTGGCCTCCTGATCAATCCCTATCACAGGGGTTGACATTATGTCGCTTGCCTTGTATGATGCAAGAATGTGAAGCGATAATATGGATTTGAGTATGTCTGTTCTCCTCAATATACCCTTGATCTTGTCATTTTCTGCAAATGGAACGGCTTTTGAAGACGATTCGTAGAATGCCTGTATCGCGTGCCTTATGTCCATGCTTCTTGTAAGTATAGGAACCCTCTTTGCAAACTTGCCTACAGGGTAGTTCTGCGGTATCTTTGTGTTCCCACGCACTGCCATAGACCTGTCGTCCACTATGCCATAATAAGCGCCATCCTTGAACACTATCACCCGGTGTGCCATGGCCCGCATTACCGCCAGGTCGTGACTGATAAACAGGTAACTCAGGTTGTACTTCTGTTGCAATTGCGCCAACAAATGCAGCACC
>JAGWHH010000017.1 GCA_028866935.1 Microcaldota archaeon
TACCAACAAAGACCAAAGGTATAAGCGCATAGTTTATGCCATTAGCAATGGCTAGAATAACCAAGAAAGCTAAACTTAATAGATAGCCCCCATTTTTTCCTATTGTGGTTCTAACTAATGTATATTTGTCATGGTTCATGTCCCTTATATCCCCTATTATATTTCTCGAAATTGAAATCAGATAAATTAACCCAGATAGGTAAATCAGTTTAAACGCCAAAAGGTTGTATCCGTATATTGCTGCAGTCATATATACTATCCCTATCTCGGTGAACGGCCTGAACAGGAAAGCAAGTTCTGATATTATAGAGTCCTTTACTTTCATCCCGTAAAGCTTTACTGAAATTAACGAAAGAATTAAGATCAATATGCCAATCGGAGCCATGAATGCCAAGATAACGAGCAAAACCAAAATCGAAACAATAAATATGTAATGATTAATGTACTCCTCCCTGCCATCCACCTTTTTATGAAGGAATTCCAGCAAGAATACACATACGATCCAAAATAGCAAGCCAGCTAAAACCGTAATAAGGAATTTGTAGTCAAATTTTATCACTGTCATATACGCTATCGTCAAGATACTTATCAATGCGATATTGCCTATCGAATATGGTCTCATTAAGGAAGCTACGCCTCTTAAGTAACTCAAACCAGCCATGTCTCCCATATACAGTAAAAGCAATGAATTTAAAATACCCTATATGCGGCTGCCTAGCCCTTTAAAGTATTGACTCCTTCTTGAAGCTTTTTATCCCGAAATAGATTATGGCAAGGTCGGCGACTATCAGAAAGAGCATCACTACCGCAAAGAAGGTCGGGGTAAGGTCTACCACACCAAATATCGAGGTAAACGGAAGTACAAGAACCGGCAGTATGAGCAATGAGCTTATCTGCTGCGCCTCCTTTATTCCTTGCACATGGGCAGAAACTAAAACCACTATGCCAATTGCCGCAAGTGAGAGGAACGGTGACATTGCTATCATCAGTATCCAGGAAAGGTTCGGAAGCAGATATGCATTGAAGGCCTTGTATGCCAGATAGTTGGTTACTGAACCATATATTGCAAAAACAGCCAGTGTCAGAACGACTGCTGGCAGGAACGATGCAGCCATCTTCCCGATGAGGAGCTCCTGTATTGTAATTGGGGTAGAGAGCAGGGCTTCGGAAGTCTTCCTTTCCTTCTCTCCCGCAAAACTGTCTGCGGCTATCACCGAAGCTGTAAATATGGGCATGGTCATGAAGATGGGGCCAAGCACGTATACTGAAAAGTAGGCCATGAATACTGGCCCACCAATGGAGCTTGTGCCTACAACAGCAGTTGCAGTTCCTATTATCCTGCTTGCGATCCCGCTTATGTTGTATGTGCTTACATAGAACGTGAGTATAGGAAGCATGATGGCAAAGAAGGTTGGCACCGCTATCATTGGCATGTAGATCGCCTTGCTGCTAAATACCTCACTAAGGTCGTTTGCCATTATTGCATATGATTTTTTGAAATCCATTCAATCAGCCAGCATGTCCTCTATCATTGGTTCAGTATAGTCTATCTTTATCACATAAGCCCCATGGTCCATAAGCCACTTCGCAGACTCGTTTATGTCCTTGTAACTCCTTATAATGATCGCTAATTCAGAGCCCTTCATGCTCTTGAAATGTGGCATCTTCCTTGCGACTCTTTCATCTATGGCGTCAGCGAGCTTTATGTCGACTTTTGCATTTTTGAGCACCTTTCCATAAAGGTCCCCGTATCCCAGTTTCTTTGATATGCGCCCCTTCTTTATAACAAAGATATCTGCCTTGAACCTTGTTGCCTCATTGAGCCTTTGCGTGGCATAAACTATAGTCTTTCCATCTTTTGCAAACTCCTCAAGCATAATATGCACTTCCTCTGCTGACAGCGCATCAAGGAACGCTGTTGGCTCGTCAAGAAGGAATGCATCAGGGCTTCCAAGCAGGGCCCTGCATATTGCAACTTTCTGCTTTGTTCCGCGGCTAAGTTCTCCAGCCTTTCTGTCAATAAACTGGTAGGCGTTTAGCCTTTTCAGTATGTCTTTAGAAATATCTAGGGTCTCCTGATCTGTATTTCCATACAGCCTTCCAAAGAACATCAGATTCTTCAATACTGAGAGCTTGTCATAAAGCGCATAGTTATCAGAAAGCAGTGATACGCGCTTCCTAATGGCGTCATCGTAATAAGGATCCCCCCCAAAAACCCTGATCCTGCCTGATTCAGGATGGTAAAGGCCACCCATGCATCTAAGAAGTGTAGATTTGCCTGCGCCATTAGGCCCAAGTATGATGCTTATGCCTTTTCCTGCTGATACTGTTGCATCCTTGAGTCCGACCGTCTTTTTAAAGGTTTTAGTAACCCTATAGGCAAGGATCTCAGGAGCCATACCAGTTTAAACCAATCAATCCTTTTAAAGTCTAGCTAGGGCCAAATTTTTGATAGACAACAGGAAATCAAACCGCAAAACCTCAGCCTCTACCCAATCTATTTAAATTGGAAGCGGATATACTGGACTGGTGCTAAAATGGATAAAGTTGTACATTTTGAGATACCTGCTGAAGATATCAGCAGGGCGAAGAAATTCTACGGCGGGGTTTTTGGCTGGAAGACAGAGGACGTCAAAGAAATGGATTATGTAATTGTACATACTGTCGCTATAGACGAGAAGACCAGGATGCCCAAGGAGCCCGGGGCGATAAACGGCGGCATGATGAAAAAGACCCAGCATGTAAAGAGCCCAGTAATAACCATAGGCGTTGACGACATAGAAAAATCCATCCAGAAGATCGAAAAGGCAGGCGGTAAGATCCTGGGAGAAAAGCAGAAGGTCGGGGATATTGGATGGAGCGCATACGCAAAAGACTCAGAAGGTAATGTCATCGGACTGTGGCAGTCTACTAGGAAAATGTAATTATGGCTTCCTTTTGGAAGCCTTTCCTTTGTAAAGTTCCAAGTCCTCCTTTTCATAGCTTGAGTATCCTATCACTTTGTAAAACTCATCACGCGTCATAAGACTATCAAGAAACTCCCTCTGCGTACCATACTTGTTCAACAACGAGTATGTGTTTTTCATTGCAAGCAGCGAAGACCTAAAACCTGTGAGCGGGAAGATTATTATCTTATAGCCGATTTCACCAAGCTCCTTTCCAGACATAAGCGGACTTTTTCCAAATTCCGTCATGTTGGCAAGGAGAGGCGCCCTCACTTTCTTTGCGAAGGTCTCAAATTCGCCTGCACTTTCAAGAGCCTCAGGGAACACCATGTCAGCTCCAGCTTCAACATAAGCATTTCCCCTATCTATTGCCCCTTCAAGCCCTTCAACAGCCCTTGCATCAGTCCTTGCAATGATCAGGAAGTCATCGTTTTTTCTTGTTTCAACAGCAGCCCTTACTTTTCTTACCATCTCCTCTTCGCTTACAAGCTTCTTGCCAGAAAGCTGCCCGCATTTTTTGGGCAGTTCCTGGTCTTCCATATGGATTCCTGCAGCGCCAGTGGCCTCCATGACCCTTATCGTCCTTATCACATTAATCGCCTCCCCAAACCCCGTATCCACATCAACAATGAGCGGCAGTCTTGACACAGCAGTTATATTTCTCGCTTCCTGCGCAACCTCGCTAAGTGTTGTTACAGACAAATCAGGAAGGCCATCCTTTCCTGCAACTGCGGATCCGGATAGATAAAGAGCCTTGAAGCCTGCCTGCTGTGCGAGTATTGCAGAAATGCCATCAAAAACCCCAGGAGCTACCACAAAAGACTTCTTTATTAGTCGCCTTAGCTGAGAAGGCCCCATATTTACGTTATCTTTTAGCATCGACATTTTGGATCACATCAAACAGCTCGGATACACTACGTTTTTCAATGGTTTTACTTACTTTTATTATGTCATTGACTAAATTTTCATCACGTATCAATTTAACCCCCTTGTTTTTCAGGTCAGCCCACGAATAAGGGTCCTTAAAGTGGCCTTTTGGCACACGCACTTCCTCATCAACTATTCCCTTGCTTGTAATAACCTCAATGCTTATTGGCAGATATTCTGGATACAACGAGTTAAACTCCTTTGATATTACGAAGTCCATCTTGCCCATCATGCTGCGAATCTTTTTGTCAGAAAGATATTTTTCCGAATAAGACTCTGGAGTAGGGGCCCCGTAAGCCAACGTATAGGCAATTATGTAAGGCAGGCTGTGGTCTGCAGTCTCCTTGGTCTTGGGCGCAAACTTCTCAGGATCCTTTACTATTATATTGTAGGCAACATTGAACGTGTTGACCTTTATCCTCTTTATGTCACCCTGAACCCTCTTTCTAATGCTTATGGCCGCATCAACCCCGCTCATCGCATGGTATTCGACCGGATGGTTCTTTATCATTGTCTTATGGAGCTTATCGCTTTTCAGATCAAGCTTAAACTTGCCCGAAACCTGCTTAAAGAATCCCATCTCCCCCTCGAAGATCGGCGCAGGCCCCGTCATCCCATCCATTGCAAGCAAAGCGGCAAACACGCTGTTCCTTCCGGCATCCGCAACAGTGCAACCCTTCCACATCGAGAGCTCTCCTGCCCTTGTCTGCCTCATGCTTATGTTGTTGTTTATCCCAAGGCTTAGTGCATTCTGGAATTTCTTTTGGTCAAGGCCAAGAAGCGATGCCAGTCCTGCAGCTGAAGATATCGACACATAAGTGACATGGTCCCATCCGCGGTCCCTGATTGAAACAGCATCTGCAAGCGAGCATACAACCTGATATGCGACTTTTATTGCCTTAAGCGCGCTCTTTCCGTCAACTTCAGCTGAATCTGCAGCAGACAATATCGGCGGTATATTGTCAGAGGGGTGAAGCGCCTCCTTTGACAGGTAAGTATCATTGTAGTCAAGATATCTTGTCATGGACCCGTTGATGAACGCTGCAACATCCGCAGATGCCCTTGTCTTAGAGAAGTAAATCCTGGAGTTAAGTTTTCCACAGCTGGGCAGCAGTGCAGACTTGGCTATCTTTACCGGTTTAGCGTTCCTTGCGCCGTAAGCCACAAAAATGGAGTCAGCGATCCTTTTCTTGATATCTTCACACTCGCCATTGTCCAGTCCTTTACCCATTATGCCCTGAGCATAATCGTAAATCTTCTGAACAACTGTCATCAAACCCAATCCATTGTCAATAACGTTTAGAAGGCTAAGTTTATAGCCCTTTATGAAAGATTATGCTTATGGGGGAATCAGAATTCATCAAGCCTGACAGGAAGCCGAGCATAGAGGAACTCAAAGGCATAGCCTCACAGGTACGGGAAGGAATAATCAACGAGCTTAGCGAGGCAAAGTCTGGGCATGTTGGCGGCTCACTAAGCTGCACAGACATACTTGTGGCACTATACTTCCAAAAGATGGCACACAACCCAAAGAACCCAAAATGGCCCGAAAGGGACAGGCTTCTTCTATCAAAGGGCCATGCAGCACCAGCTCTTTACTCCACACTTGCTGCAGCGGGCTATTTTCCCAAGGAGGAACTCAAAACACTTAGGAAGATCAATACACGGCTACAGGGCCATCCAGATCCAACCAAGTTGCCAGGAGTAGAAATACCTGGCGGACCTGAAGGGATAGGGCTTTCAGAGGGGATAGGCATGGCACTGGCAGCAAGGATTGACAAGAAGAGCCATAAAATATTTGTCATAATGGGCGACGGGGAGCTTGACGAAGGCGAGGTGTGGGAGGCAGCTATGGCCGCATCAAAGTTCAAGCTTGACAACATAACTGTAATTATAGATAAGAATGGGCTGCAGCAGGAGGGCCGCACTATGGATATCATGCCAACCGATTCAGTTGCAGCTAAATTCAAGGCGTTCAACTGGAATGTCATAGAGACAAACGGAAACGACATGTCTGCAGTGCTTGCAGCACTGGATCAGGCAAGCCAGGGGAAAGGGATGCCAACTGCAATTGTTGCATCTACGCTGAAAGGAAAAGGAGTCGATTTCATGGAGGGCAAGGTCGAGTACCATGCAAAGGTGCTGACCACTGAAGCCGCAGAGAGTGCAATAAAGCAGATAAAGAGTTCAAGGTAGATTATCATGGAGGCCAAACCCGAATCAATGCGCGAGGCAATAGGGTCAGCACTGTGCGAAATAGGCGACTCAAACAAAAACATTGTAATTGTAGGAGCAGATACCACAGAGTCGCTTTCATTAAGTCAGTTTGGCAAGAAGTTTCCTGAGCGTTTCTTCAATGTAGGTATTGCAGAGCAGAACATGATAGGCGTATCAGCAGGCATGGCGCTTTATGGAAAGACAGTTATTTGCGGAACATATGCTGTCTTCATAGAAAGGGCGCTTGACCAAATAAGGAACACTATCGCATACTGCAAGCTTGATGTCAAGATAATAGGCGCGCATACTGGCATATCCGTCGGGCCCGACGGGGGCAGCCATCAGGCAATAGAGGACATTGCAATAATGAGGGCGCTGCCCAACATGAAGGTTATTGTGCCGTCAGACTCTTACTCTGCAAAGGCGCTTGCAACCCAAGCTGCATCCACAAAAGGCCCGTTTTACATACGCTTGATACGTTCAAACGTCCCAAACATCTATTCAAACGAACAGATTCAAATCGGAAAGGCAAACGTAATCAAGGAAGGAAATGACATTGCAATAATTGCATGCGGAATAACAGTCCATGAAGCAATCAGGGCGGCGAAAAGGCTTGAGGCACAAGGCATATCCGCAAGGGTCATCGACTGCCATACAATAAAGCCGCTTGACGAGCAGACAATACTTGCCGCAGCAAAGGATACGGGGCGCATAATCACTGTAGAAGACCATAACATGTACGGCGGGCTAGGATCCGCAGTTGCAGAACTGCTTTCAAGGAAAAGACCTACAAGAGTGGAGATGATTGCAGTAAAGGACGTATTTGGCGAGTCGGGAAAGGACAGCGAGCTTATGGCAAAATATGGGATATCAGAGCAGGACATTTTTACGAAGGCAATGGAAGCAATGAAATAAAACCCTGCCGCTTAAATTACGCCTTATAATACTTTACCTCTATAATAGCTACTGCCCGCAAAATCCACACCCTCAATTTGCAATAGGTGATTAGCCATATGGCAGAAGAAGCCACATACGATAAGAAATACATAAACAGAGCGCTTATACTATTCTCAGCATTTGCAATACTGGTCCTTTACATAGAGACCATGCTCATACCTTCCCTGCCAAGCATCGGGAGGCAGTATCATGTTGATGCTGCCGAGACAAGCCTCATAGTCTCATTATACCTGGTATCAGGAGTAGCGCTAAGTCCCGTGATAGGCAAGCTTGGTGACATTTATGGAAAGAAGAGGGTATTGAATTACATCTTGCCAATATATCTAGTTGCAGTAGGCCTAACCGGATTCTCTCCAAACTTCGAATTTCTTCTAATATCAAGAACTATACAAGGAATAGGGCTTACGATCTTCGCTCTACTTATCAGCCTAATACAGGAAGAGTTTCCAAGGGAGATGGTTCCAAAGGCAATGGCCATAATAGTGGCCATGTTTGGGATAGGTTCTGCAATAGGGCTGCCTCTTGGTTCGTTCGTATCAAACAGCTTCGGATGGCAGGCCAGCTACCACACTGCATTGCCCCTTGTCCTGATAACCACGATAGCGATCATGTACTACATCAAGGAGTCAAAGTACACGCGCCCAAATGTGAAGATAGATTTTATAGGGGCAATAGGCCTTGCTGCATCACTCGCAATGATAGTTTTCGCACTTTCTGAAGGCACTGCGTTTGGATGGACATCAGCAATCACCCTCTTCCTTATGATATTTGGAATCATGATATTAATTGGAACAGTACTTTATGAAAACAAGGTCCCAGACCCGGTAATGAGCAAGAAACTACTCTCGATAAAGAACGTATATAGCGCCAACGTTATCACTCTGTTCGCAGGGCTTGGCTTCTTCTTTGCATATCAGATATTCGCATACCTGTTCGAGTCTCCAGGCCCATTGGGTTTCGGATTCAATATTTTCCAGACCGGTTTGGCGATGGCACCATTTGCCGTAGTCAATGCAATAGTAGCGCCTGTTCTAGGGAGGTACATACCAAGAATAGGGGTTAAGCCGTTCTTTTTTTCAGGATCATTTATAGGGATAGCGGGATTCCTGGTTGCGCTTATCGCAAATGGCCCCACAATGAGCATAATAGGCGAAGCAATAATCGGAACAGGCATTGCACTTATCAATATACCTACGGTTAACCTTCTCGTGCTTAGCATAGAGCAAAGAGACATGGGAATTGCCACGTCAATGAATTCGGTCTTCAGGTTCCTTGGCAGTGCGCTAGGAGCTCCAATTGCAGGACTACTTATCGCCACATACGAATCAAGGACTGCCTTTACCATATCCTTCATCCTAGGAATACTGACTATGATAGCAACAATAATATTTGCAGCTCAGGCCGATGAGATATTCGGGAAGAACAGAAAGGTCACGAAGGTTGAGCATGAAGTCAGTATATGATTACTGGCCTGCAGGGGCGTCCTGATCAGGTGCCCGTGCCTTCTTCACCGAGTAGTTTTCGAAGCTTATGGCCCTGCCGTAAAGCTGTGCAAACCTTCTCTGAGCTTCCTCATGCTTTATCAGTATAATGTGCTCGCTTCTCTTGTTTATGATGTTGAAAGGAGGGATCTTGTACGCCACCGAGTCGTCAAGCATCATCCTTTCATGCTGGTCAACCTTGTCATTTTCATCCATGAACCTCAATTCAAAGCCCACATTGTTCGCCTCAAGCTCCTTCTTGAAGTCTGCAATGTTCCTCCCGAAGTTTGAGTCCACCATTTCCGTTGACGTTATAATTGTAATTTCACTGAACTGCTTAAGGTTGTCAGAAACAAGGCGGTGAAAGTTTGTCAGTGCTGCAGAGTTGAAGTGCTTGTCTACCACTTTCAAGTGCCCGCCAAGCCTGCTGAATATATGCTCCTGAAGCTCAAGCATGTTGCTGAAAGGCCTTGCAGGGTCAACCTTTAGGGTCCTCTTCAGTGCGGATGCGTGGTCAACCGGCATGCGCATTATGTAGTTAAGTGCTACGCCAAGGATGATCGACAAAGCAACTCCCAGGTAAATAGCCCACATATAAGGCTCGTTGAGGTACTGCGATGAATTTACATAGATTATGTAGAAGATAAGTCCATAAATCACCGCAAATGCAGTATGCATCGCAACGTACTTGCGCGCGCCGCTTGTTGTCCTATCCGTCCTTCTCAAGAAGAGCATGAATGCAGTTTCAAGAAGTATTATTGCGACTACTACAAGCACATATGACTCAAGTATGCCCTCGTGCATGTACGCTGCCTGGGACACGAACGTCTCGAACTGGCGCGGAACCCCTCCTGTTCCATAGTTTATCTGTATTCCATTGGCAATGCCGTAGAGGACTGAAAATATCTGAATAAGAAAAAGAGAGCCTATAACCAGAAGCACAGAGCTGCCATTAAGCCCTAATACAAGTCCGTTTATCAGTTTCTTTGAAGATTCGCCGTCCATGATGGATATTTGACGCAAAAGGATTAAACTCTATACTGCAATGATCAGCAGTTATGAAAGGAATTCCTCAAGCTTGCTCTGCTTCACAAGCTCGATGGTCTTCCACCTGTCCCTTATATACCTCATAACGTTCTTGTTTCCCAGGTTCTCCTTGATCGCATTTATTGTCTTTGCGTCAGAAGGATATCCGGATCCAAGGTCCATTCCAACATCATCTGATATCCTGTCCATCTCAATATCCCTTGTAACCTTTGCCATTATGCTGGCTCCTGAAACAACAGGATAGCGCGCATCCGCCTTGTGCTCTGCGATAAGGCTTATCTCGTTAAGATTGCCCTCTATTGGATTGCTGGTCCCAACCCCATTATTGACGGTCATCGACCTCTTTGAAAAAAGACAGACCCGTATGCCGAACTTGTGGTCTATGACATCAGGGGAATCGAGTATTATCTTCTTTGGTACAATGCTAAGTGAATCTATAAGGCGCGCAAAGTTAAGCGCCTCAACGCTGTTAAGCGAGACTCCGCCTGCCATCGCAGTGTTTATCTCGTCATTGGTTATCTTGTATATCTTTACCTCTTCCGCAACCGAGGCTATCTCATCATAAAGATACTCCCGCTTCTTACGACTAAGAAGCTTAGAATCACGGACTCCGATCTTGGCAAGCTTGCCCTCCTTGCCTTTACTTATGCTTAGAATACTAATAACAAGTGGCCCTATGACTGCTCCTCGGCCGGCCTCATCGCCGCCTGCTATTATAATAAGAACACCTTACTGCAGTCCTTTCTTATCGACAACAATAAAATCATTCACAGCCATTACTGATGTGTAAGGAACCTGTAGCTTCCCTCCCTTTATGTTAAGCTTGTTCACATATTCGCTGTCAACGTTTGGTTCAACTACAAGGGCGTTCAGTTTTCCGCTGGTCTCATGGACCTCTGCATCAACGAACTTTCCCAGGTCAAATCCATCGCTGGTTACGACTTCCTTACCGACGAGCTGCTCTGCTATAACGTATTTTACCATATACACACCTGTTGTACAACCAATATCTACTAACGGTGAATATTTATAAATATGTACCCCAAATCCCGCTCCCGTCGTTATCATGCAGAATGTAAAGAATCCTGCGCTTTTCGCCTAACGAATTGATAAAGATCTGCTGATTTTCACCACCTAATCTATTTGATACTGCCTTGGTTTATCCAATATGGCATACTTATAAGTTTACGCCAAGTAACCCTATAATCAGGTGCATTTTATCCAGGATTCTATAGGCACGCTTCTTTTCAAAGACAAGCAGATACGTATATTGTCAATACTTACCACTCCAAACCGCGAATGGCACATATCTGATCTTGCAAAAGAAGCAAACGTAACTTACATTCACACAAGCAAGTTCATAAAGAAATGCGAGGAGTACGGCATAGTTACAGCGGAGAAGCACGGAAGGACCAAGAAGCTGATCCTTACGGAGAAGGGCAATTACATTGCCAAGAGTGTAGCAAACATACAGGAGCGCATGAAGCTGCCAGAGCAAACCGCGCCCAAAGCCCAGTCTAATCCATAGCTGGACAAGATAAACTATACTGCTTCTAGCACGCTTCTCTTTTTCATTGCATTAAGCACATGCGCATAGTCACGGTAATGTATGAAGGCAGTTATTGTTATTGTGTATTCTCCTTTATCCGTTCCAGGGCTGCTGAATAATTCTATGCGCGCATCTTTTGCTTCGTTCGGGCCAAGAGTGCCAAGCCTCACCTCCTTTTCCTTTGACAGTCCTGTGCTGTCAAGGCTTATCCTTTCAGGCACCTGCACCACTACAGAGCTCATAACAGGCTCGCTAGTTATGTTTTTCAGGTTTACCATCAGGGTAGAAGAGCTTCTCGTATTTGCTTTGAGCTTGTAAGGCACAAACTCTGTCCTTATCCCAAAAGGAAGAGCCTTTTTAAGATCATTTGTCACATCCTTTTTCCCGAACAGGTCGAATATTCCCATAGTTTCACCGTCGCCTATAAAATAGCTGCATAACAATATTTAAATAAGAGCTTTAAATCACTTCGTGAAAACGATGATCATCAACATATACACCGATGGAGCATCAAGGAACAACCCCGGCAAGAGCGCATCAGGCTACCTGATTCTTGATTCGGATGAGACTCAGTTGCTCAAAAAGTCATTCTACAACGGGATAAAGACAAACAATGTTGCGGAATACCTTGCCATAATAGCAGCACTCGAGTCTGCTGCAGAAGAATACGGCTACGATATTCAAGTAAACCTTTATTCTGACAGCCAACTCGCGATTAGCCAGCTTGATGGAAAATACAAAGTGAAGAGCGCAGAGCTTAAAAAACTAAACCACGATGCCCTTGAACTGCTTAAGCAGTTCGCCGAATATACTCTCCATAATGTTCCAAGGGAAAACCCGCACATTGTGGAAGTTGACGCCGACCTAAATCTTCTTCTGGACAAGTATTGAAAGATATATAAATAACGTCAAACAAATATGCTATTGTAGTGGTAATGGTGGCAGTAAGTTCAAAAGAAGAGGTAAAGCCAAAGCCCGATACCCCAAATCCAAGGGCCAAAGAGCTCTATAAGCGAGCCGGAGCCCTGTTTGAGGAAAACAAGTTTGACGAGGCAGTATCTCTCTACGGGGACGCTATAAGGGAGGATCCTAATTATTCGAGTGCATACTTCAACAGGGCGCTTGCCTATGCAATAATGAACAAGTACCAGGAAGCCACAAGAGACGCAGAAAAGGTACTTGAAATAGAGCCGGAGAGCTTCGATGCGCCATATGTCATGGGCATAATTGCAGAGTACCAGAATGATTTCGAAGGCGCAAAGGAGTGGTATGAGAAGGCTCTTACACGCAATCCGAAGTACGAGCAGGCCAGGGCAAGGCTTGAGCAGCTAAAAAACAAGGTCACAAAGCATCCGGAGATACCCTCAGGCACGGAATCAAAGGAAACAGAGGACAAGACAGTAGTAGAGGAAGGGCAGATAAAGAAGGTCAGGTATCACAGGTCAAACCTCACATTCAATGATGTAGTCGGAATGGACAAGCAGAAGAAGCTTATTTACGAGAACATAATCCTTGCAATAAAGAAGCCAGAGTTGCTAAAGGCGTACGGAAAGAAGCTTGGCCTAGGAGTCATATTCTACGGCCCGCCTGGCAATGGCAAGTGCCTGTCGGCCGATTCCAGGGTCCTTCTTCCAGATGGCAGATATCCAACAATAAAGGAAGTAGTAGAGAATAAGGAGCCGTACATATTGACACTTACACCACAGCATAAGCTTGCAGTTAAGAAGGTCAGCGGATGGTGGAAGCTTGATGGAAAGCCACTTCTAAAGGTAACTACAAATAGAAACAGGGTCTTGGAATGCACCCCAGAACATCCCCTCCTGACAAAGGAAGGCTGGGTAGAGGCTTCAAAACTCAAGGAGGGTGCAATAATAGGTGCACCAAGACATCTACCAATCTTCGGTTCTCTCAATATGCGTGAGTGCGAAGTAAAGCTTCTTGCATACTTCATAACAGAAGGAGGGCTCACTCAAGGCAAGGCTGTCTTTACCAATTCAGAGCCTGAAGTTTTAGAAGACTTTCAATCTGCTGTAAAGCAGTTCAATTCGGAACTTCACATAAACATGCAGACTAAGGATGGCAAGACAATGGCCATGTATGTCAATGGAAACAGAACCGGCGCACAGGAGAGAAATTCAATGCAAATGCTACTTGATAAGTGCAATCTTTCCTTCACAAATTCAGATAACAAAAAGGTGCCTGACTGTGTATATCAGCTGCCTAGACATCTTCTTGCACTATTCCTGAACCGTATGTTTACAGGTGATGGGTGGTTCCAAGTGAATAGCAAGCACGAAGGAATATACGGTACAAAGGAGATGCGCGCTGTAGGCTATGCAAGCAACTCAGAGCAATTAGTTAGAGACATGCAGCACCTCCTACTCCGTTTCGGCATACTATCAAATATCTATAAAATGGGCGCAGGACATTGGGATTTGATCATACACAGGAATAGGGACATAGATATATTCATAGATGAAATAGGGATGTTTGGGGAGAAAGGCAAGAAGTTAGTAAAGAGAAAGGATAGCTGGAGCAAGATAAAGAAGAAGGGAGGCAACAGGGTAGTTTATGAGGAAATAAAGAAGATAGAGCCGTTGCCAGCTCCGGACTTCGTTTATGACCTTACTGTAGATGAGACGCACAATTTCGTTGCAGATGAGTTCTTTGTCCACAACACCTATCTCGTGAATGCTATCGGCGGAGAGACAAAGTCAAACGTCATAATTGCAAGGATAAACGAGATAGTGGACATGTATGCGGGAAATACTGAAAAGAACATGCATGCCATCTTCGAGCAGGCAAGAAAGGCATCACCCTGCATTGTGTTCTTTGATGAGCTTGACGCGCTTGGGGTAAAGAGAGGAGGAGAAGGCGGAGGCGGAGAAGGCCAAAGCTTCATGCGTATGGCAGTAAACCAGTTCCTCCAGGAAATGGACGGCGTAGAGAAGAATCCAGAAGGGCTATTCGTTATAGGCGCAACTAACGCTCCATGGGACATTGATCCTGCACTTAAGAGGAGCAAGAGATTCGGAGAGACGATCTATGTGCCGCCGCCAGACTACAAGACCAGGGTAGGCGCATTCAAGTACAATACCAGAAAGATGCCGCTCGGATATATCGACTACGGAAGGCTCGCAAGGGCCACGATGGGATTCTCCCAGGCAGACATTGACGAAATCTGCGACAAGGCAGCCCTCATACCCGCGGTTGAGGAAGATATGACCGGAAGGAAGCGTAAGATAACTATGGGCGACTTCCTTAAGATGATAAAGTCACACGGCAATACGCTTGATGAATGGTACTCTATGGTAAAGAAGGATATAATCAGCAAGACAGAGACGCAGATAGTCGATGGAAAGAAGCAGACAATAGTCAAGGAAGGGAAGCTAAGTCCAGAGGAGAAGGCCAAGTACAAGGCCCTGGTAAAGGATGTCAAGAAGAACTCCAATCCTTTCTGGATATTTGCAAAGAAGATCGTAAGGTACGAGGCAATATACTTAATCTAAAAAGGCAGGCAAAAACATGTCAATAAAATACACAGAAAATTCCGACCTGATAATACACCATGCGTACAGAGTTAGTGAAAATGAGCTTGTTTCAATATGCGTAAACAAGTCTCACGGAAGCCCAACACTCTACTGGTCGGACGGCATAATCTTTTACTTCGAGCAGATACCTCCGATAATGAACTCAAAAGTGGAAGATGATTTCATAAACGGAAAGGACCACTGGGGAGAGGTCTACTACGCAGATCTGGAGAATTATTCCGAGAACCTGGAGATGTCTGATGGCGAATTCAGGGGCGCAAAGATACGCCTGATAAATGCATCAAACTTTGTTCCGCACAAGGATTTTGC
The DNA here is from genome assembly GCA_028866935.1 of Microcaldota archaeon. GTDB lineage: Archaea > Micrarchaeota > Micrarchaeia > Micrarchaeales > CABMGC01 > JAJZNA01. Next base: position 14,984 of record JAGWHH010000017.1, read on the forward strand.
AAAGTGGGCAAAACAGCATAAATGAAGTCATAACTTAACGCTTACGTTCAAATCAAGTAATTACAAATGTTTAAATACTTAGTATGCAATCATCTCTTGTTTATTGGCGACACCAGTAACACTCACCCAATGGGATGAATTGTTTGGAATACATTGTTAGTAGAGAGGGTATAGGTTATTCCATCAAGGGAAAAATCGACGACCATCACAACGATGCTCTTAAGAATGTAATAAGGCAGCACTGGATGGAAAAACTGGATGTTTTGGAAAAGGCAAAAGGAAGCAAGCATGTTTCTGTAGCGCTTGAAACTCATCTTTCAAATATGGCTGCAATTACTGATCCAATAGATTACGAAGCGTTCTGCGTTCCCAACATAATACAGCATTCAAGGCACATGGGGAAAGAGGATTTTGATACGTACCTAAAGCTGCTAGAGTCAATGGCAATAGGTTATTCAAACCATCTTGGAAAGGACCTTACCGGACTTCTACTTATAGGGATAACCTCAAAAGGAAGAAGCATATCCAGCGCAAGAAGGTACCACACGATCCTGGTCAATGAGATAGGGGGCAAGGTGAGCAAGTACCAGGAACGCATAAACAGGAAGACAAAGACGATAGAAACAATGTCAAAAAGGCTCCAATTGCATCAAAGAAGCATATTCAGGTTCTTGAAAAAGCGCAAAATCACTGCGCTTGCCAAAAAGATAAATGCAAAGCACAGCAAGATGGATTACTACAAACAGAGATTAGACCAGTACAATGCCATGCTTATTAAGATAAAGGAAACGGCAAAGGCACCGCCATCCCCATCAAAGCCCTCAGGCAATCCCAATCCAAAATCCTGATCATACAACTTGTCCTGGAAGTGAAGTCACATAACTAAGCGATGAGCTGTTGGTTATGCTTGTCTCATTCAGGTTTGCCGCAAATGCGCCTTGGCTGCTTGTCATCGATATGGAAAAGCTCAGCGGCGCATAGTACACATCAGAAATACACATCTGGAACAAGCCGTTGACGCTACTGTCCCATTCTGAGCTGACTGTCCCTGCAACGAATGTGCATGGCTGATTGTTGTAACTGCTCTGGTATTCAGTATTGTAGTCAAACTGTATGCCCATGTTGCTTAGCTGTGTGAAATTAAAGAGTACAAGACGATTCAAGTCAAGGCCTGCAAGCGATGACCCAACACTGCACGTTATCTGGTGGCTTCCTGTAAATAGCTGCTGGTATTGGCCATTTTGTACTGCATTAGAATCAAAGTTTGCGCATACATATGTGCTGTTTGTAGTATTCACCTCTGAAATGTAAAACATTCCAACTACGGGCACGCTGCTCACATTTAGGATGAATTTGCTGTTCTGCCCGTATCTGTAATTGGACATGTAAAGCGGCGAGTTTATCGAAGTTACCGTTCCTACCGCGCCGCTTGGGCGTAAATACACTCTCCCTGAATATAATATTGTAAATTGGCTCAGGTTAGACAGTCTTGATCCTACAAGCGCCGAGAAGGCCTGCGTTGCAGAGGATCCTGACTCCCCCTGGAACTGCGAAAACGCCTGTGGCACTGTGCCGTTCGTATTTGCAAATTTTGGGAACTGCGGTGCAGATCCTCCCGAAGTCCCAAGATATATTATCCCAATTACAATGAGTAATCCCAGCAAAATAAGTGCAAGCATTCCTTTTGAAATACCAAGGCCCGTGCCGACTACCTTGACTGTTCCTTTTGTGATATTCCTCTTAACTTTGATTTTTGCCATAAACTCAGGTAATATCTAACTTCAAATCCTTTAAAAGCCTCTTTGAATGACACAAACCATTTTAGTAAACGCCCCAATTTTTTTGATAACGTACCAAATACCTATCCATGCCACTAATTACAATATTAATATCGTCTGGAAACCGAAGGAAAACCGAAAGATTTTGTAGTGAATATAAAGCTTAAAATAAACATAAAATGCGATTCAATGACCAAGACGGGATCAACAAAGAACAAGATACTCAATCAGCTAGCAGATGGAAACAAGACCCTAAGCGACCTGAGTAGGATACTGGGCCTGGCACCATCAACCGTCAGCCAGCACCTCAAGGAACTCGGTGACATGGGCGCCGTAAAGGAGGTAGAGAACGAGCACATAAGGAAGTGGAAGTACTACGAGCTGAACCCAGAATTCAACTATGAGGGCTCGCCTATAGGAACTGGAATTGTCGTAAGCAAAATACAGCGAAGGGTCTTCTATTATATTATGGGTTTAGGCGTAATTGTCGTATTGGCATATCTAGCGCTCTCTATGGCGGGCCCAGGCGCGCCTGGCCTCAAACTGGGCAATACTACCTACGTGCCTATAAGCCTTACGGATCCGCCAAGTGTTCCAAACGGCACCCAGTCGCTGGTCATGGCCTATTCGCAGGTAGCGATCCATACCAACGGGCAAAATGGAGGGAGCTGGATATACTCAAACAACAGCGGTTCAGTAGACCTAATGTCACTACTTAATGTGAGCCAGGTAGTTGCCGGAGTGAATATTCCAAACAATTCACAAATCAATATGGTAAAATTCAATATAAGTTCAGCAAAGATAGAAATTAACAACACCACATACAATGTCACAGTGCCAAATGACGAAGTAACTGCGCATGTGAGCGGGAGTTTGCAGCTTAACTCAAGTAGCGGCCTTCTTGTTGACCTATTTCCAACAGTTGTTGCCATATACACCAACAGCTCCACTGTTTTTGTCATGGTCCCCTCAGTTAAGGCAGTGCTGACTCCAAAGGGGAATGGGAATGGTACTGTCAATGTATCAATTTCAAAGTTCGGCAATAGATCGGGGATCAGCAGGGAAGAGTTCGAGCAGCTTGAAAGCGCCGGTGCAAATGTGATAGCATCAAACGGGTCAATTATGGCTGCAAATGGCACCATGCACTTTTCAATAACAGTTACGAATTACGGCGCAAGCAATGTAGTGCTTAGAAACATACTGGTGGTAGGCAGACTCACTCCTGTCATATTATACAACAGCACATGCTACCATAAGCCGAATGGAAATGGCAATATGATCCCATTCTGGTGCAGGCTAAATGGGGACGGGAATGCGCAAGGCGCAATAGGCGTGCATGATGCCTCTGGATCAACGCCAAGACTTCCTGCGCGCGCAATGCAGCTGTTTACAGATAACGGCAATCTCGGGATAAGTGCTCAGGACGCTGGTTCATCTGTTGGCCAAATGGACTCTTCATTAAACAGTTCAGTAGTAAGTTCGATTGGGGGTTCATTGGGCATCATCGCATCTGGAAATGCCGGCTCTTCAGCAAATGCCGGATCCTCAGGCGGCGTAGCTACTAGCATAGGATCAGGGCCCTCGGCTTCCGAATCAGAAATCCAGTCCAATTCGATGCTAGGCTCAAATGCGAGTATGATTGCTAATCCGCCCCAGAACTTTACCAATCTACTAAATTTCAAGATAGGCAAAGGCGCTGCAGGCATTGGCGATCTAGTTGATGTAAGAGTCGGATCAAAAGGCGATGCAACTGCGGTCTTTAAGTCAGAGAACAACATCAGTTTAAACAACTCCGCGCTTTATGATCTCATAGTGCCTCATGGCGAGAACAATGAAACTGCAATTAACAGTTCAGGATCTTTCAACAACTCCGAAGATCCCATGATAATACCTCGCATATCTTTCAGAAGGGCTCTGGACTTTGCAGTAAACT
>JAGWHH010000018.1 GCA_028866935.1 Microcaldota archaeon
CTCGCTTTTGCCCTGCGTAGCTATGTCCAATAAAGGACATGATGCTACATACCACTTACCTTCTCTTGCAATAATTATAGGAAGTGCGTATTCCACACTATCACTTGTATGTATTATGCAGTTTAAGGTATAAATAATGCGATGCTGCCGAGTTATTGCTGATAATTAGTTGGAGATTTGAACCCTAAAGTCTAAAAATGCGCTAAAATTCTCGACGTTAAATTTGGTTGTCGTCGAAAATGCGGGGAGAGAGATTTGAACTCTCGCATCCACTAAAGGAAGCAGGCCCTGAACCTGTCGCGTTTGACCGGACTCCGCCATCCCCGCGTGGTACAGCAAGTTATTTTATATCTGTATAATATAAAAGCTATGCTAAATGTATTAGTGATAACTGTGATAATAGGACTTGTAGGGGCACCTAACAAAGGCAAGAGCACGATATTCTCAGCAATGACTTCGATAGACGTGCCCATAGCAGATTACGCTTTCACGACTATAAATCCCAATCTTGGGGTAGGATACGCGGCAAAGAAATGCGTTGAGGTTGAGCTTGGCGTAAAATGCCAGCCGAGAAATTCAATATGCAAGAATGGCACAAGATACCTGCCAATAAATGTAATAGATGTTGCAGGGCTAGTTCCAGGCGCGCATCTTGGGAAGGGGATGGGCAACAAGTTCCTTAGCGACCTCATAAGCGCCGACGTGCTACTACAGGTAGTGGACATAAGCGGAAAGAGTGACCTGAATGGAAACGTTTGCGATTTCAGCGACCCTTATCTTGAGGTAGAGATGATAAGAAAGGAGCTTGCGCAGTGGATAGCAGGAATAATACTTGACCATATGCCGGAACTATCAAGGCAGGCGCAGGGGAATGTTGCGCTGCATAGTCTGCTTTCTGGGCTGAGAGCCCAGATTAAGGACATAGACCATGCAGCAGGCAGGGTGCCGCTCTCTCTTTCATACTTAAAGTGGACAAATGCAGAGGCGCTTAGGTTCTCTGAGGAGCTGCTCAAGATAAACAAGCCAATGATAATAGCAGCTAACAAGATGGACAGGGGCAGTGATGATGCCCTCGCAAAGCTCAAGTCAAGGCTTGAGGGCACTCAGGTTGTGGAGTGCTCAGGTGCAATAGAGCTTGCGCTATCAAAGGCGGCGAAAAGCGGGGTTATAGAATACGATGCGATGTCAGGCTCTATAAAAATAGGAGAGAAGGCGAATGCGGAGCAGAAGAATGCGATAAAATACATGGAGCAGTACGTGAAGAGGCACGGAGGCACGGGAGTGCAAAGGCTAATACACGCTTCGGTGTTTGAGCTCCTGAATAACATAGTAGCGTATCCTGTTGAAGATGAGACCCATTATGCAGACCACTCTGGAAATATATTGCCAGACGCAATGCTTATGAAGAAGGGCGCTACGGCGCAGGACCTTGCAGAGAAGGTGCACTCCGATCTTGCAAAGTCGATGAAGTACGCGATAGACGCAAAGAGGAAGATGAGGATACAAAAAGAGTACGAGCTAAAGGACGATGATGTCATACGCATAGTCAGCACTGCGAAATGATTATTCGTCTACCCGTCTGGAATATGAAAGCGCTGAGAATATTTCAAGTGTCAGCAGAAATACAAGTATTGGGAATACTACACTGTTGAATACAGACAGGTACTGGGAGGTGAATTGCGGAACAATGTAGCTGAGCACTATGTAGATGATTACTATTGCTATTACGTACATGATCGAGGCGTACATCCCGTTTAGCAGTCCGCTCCTTAGCGCACTTTCAAGTGTGGTCGACCTTCTGCCAACTTCATTGCCTATCATTATGCCCACTATCAGCGGAAGTATTATGATTCCGGGAAATGATAGAAGGAAGTTTGGATAGGAATTTGCTATGGCATAAACCTGGCCGCCTACAGGTACGTATCCTGTTGTCGATAATATTACACGGGCTGCAACAGCAGCCAGCAAGAGCGCAATCCATAGGAACATTGGCTCAAAAAGGTCTACATGCCCCCCTTTTCCCCTCTTTGCAGGGTTGACGTGCCTGTGCTTTGGACGCTCTTCTTCGTCGGCGCCTTCGCCTTCTTGATCGTCCTGGCTTTCCTCTTCGCCCTCCATTTCCCCTTCCTGGTCTTTAGCCATAAAAGTTATTGATACGGACAAACTTAAAAACATATTCCGCAGTCAGAAGAGTTAGTTATTTATATTTTCCATGCGCTAAAGGGTTGGTTGAAATGGCAATATCTACACCGCAGCAGCAGGCAGGGGTGCTTAGCTTCTATGATGCCCCGGAGAGAGGGCCGCAGCTGTCTGCAAGGTTTGTGCTAATCGTAGTTGCAGTATTTGTAGCGCTTATTATAATTTTTGACCACGCTTCACTGTTTGCATGATCAGGCAATAGTAAATGTGTCCCTCTTCTTCTCGCTGACATCCCCATTTTCAGAAAGAAGGTAGAGTATTGACCTTGCGCCATCCTCGTTTATGGAGAGCTCCTTTGCTATGTCAGAAACCCTGTAGCTTCTCTCTCTGAGCTTCTTAAGTATGTTTCCGCCATGGCTATCAAAATACGACCTTAGCACGATATAGAATTTCTTGTTGAAGGCCCTGGTGCCAAGCACCTGGCCGTGCCTTATTGACTGCTCAAGTGTAAGCGATACTCTGGATGCCTCTGCTTCAGTCTGCAATACGACAAAGCCGTTCGCTTCAAGCGACTTTATCGCATCTTCGTCCAATTGCGTAGCGCCCTGTGTGAGTGGCGGGGCCTTGCTTTGGAGTATCTGCTTCTTGAATTGCTGCGCTACTGGAGAGCTCTGCTGCTGTTGCTGCGGCTTCTTCCTCATCAGGAACTGATCGTACACGCTTTTTGTTATGCTGTACAGCTCCTTCGAGTTCTTTTTGAATTGATTGACGAGCTGCTCGGCAATCATCCTTTGCAGAACCCTCTTTTCCTGTTCATTAAGTATCCTTGCAACATTCTCTGGCGTCCTTTCGTTATATCTGACTGTGTCTATCTTCTTAAGCACTGCAATGTACTCATCTGGTATTGTGCCTTGCTGATGCTTTTGCGACTGCTGGAGCTTCTGCCTTGGCTCTTCTGATTGCTGTGGCTGCTGCTTGCCTAGTATCATGTTTGTCACGTCTGACTTCTTTGCCAGCAGGTATGAGCTGTCATTCATCTTAAAGAAATCTATTTCCTCATTTTCCTTCAGCTTAAGGGCATTGACTACGTCCTGTGGAAGATAGACTATGAGCTTACCCTTTGATGATTTGTATATTTTTGTCATTAAAAACACGGGAATCTCAAGATACTCGTAATTATATATTTGTTTATAAAGAGTTATAATAGTTTTGCAGAGGTAGAATCATGGCATTGAAGGTCAAAAAACAGATTTATGACAATGTGCATGGCTATATCGGGCTCACTGAAACTGAGTTAGGCGTGGTAAACAGCCCTCTGTTTCAGCGGCTTAGGAGCATACTGCAGCTAGAAAGCACGTACCTGGTGTATCCGGGAGCTACGCATACGCGCTTTGAGCACAGCCTTGGAGCTATGTTCATGATAGACCAGTTCATGTCCTATATAAAGAAGGACGGGGAGCTCCTTTCGGAGAATGAAGAGTTGGTGCAGAAGATGCGCCTCGCTGCGCTTCTTCATGACATAGGCCACTATCCGTTGTCCCATGCAATAGAGAAAGTTGTGGTCAACGCGCTGGGAGGCAAGGACCACGTAAAATTCGGTTCTGAACTGATAAAGGACTTCTTTGCGGGCGCATTGTCAAGCTACCGCCCAAGGGAGATAATAGACATAATGTCAGGTACTGACAAGGCTGGGCTTAGCGTTTATATATCGTCCGCGTTTGATGCTGACAAATCAGACTACCTGCTAAGGGATGCGTACTATACGGGAGTAGGCTACGGAAGGGTAGGATTGCAGCGCCTGATAAGAACAGCATCTTATGAAAAGGGAAATATAATATTCGGAAAGGATGAGGCGGCTGTGGAAAGCTTCCTTCTGGGCAGATACCATATGTTTAGGTCTGTCTATCACCATAAGACCGTTATTTCTTTCAAGGTCATGATAGAGAGGATATTTGAGCTGCTGGTCAAGGAGGGTGCCATAGCGAACCCAAACGACGTGCTAGGGTCTGGGGATGAAATGTCAATTTTCGGATATGATGACCACATGCTTTTTTCGGCGATGAATAGTTATGCAAGAAATGGCAAGGACGGTTTCCTTAAAGAGCTCATAGGCATGTATCTGCTAAGAAAACCGCTTTGCGCGGCGTACATAAATCCGGTGACTGGAGAGGGAACGGACGCGTCCAAGGCCAATATTAGGATAAAGGAGATGTGTTACAATTCAAGGAAGACATCAGAATTCGCAAGGGCCAGCGGCATAGAGAGGTCCGAATGGATATTCCCAGTATACCTAAGGCCGCTCGGGCTTGTTGACGACGACACACCGGTTTTCGTCAGGCGTGGAAGTGCCATCGGCAGCCTGGCGAACAGCAGCGCGTTGGTCCTGCACATGATAGGCAAGAAGAAGCTTTACGATGCAAGGATATACGCCCCTGCAAAGTACAAGTCGCGGATATCTCGCGCATTGGCATGAGCCTGTTTTGTCAGGCTTTGCGGCCTTTCCCGCGCAGGTATAGGTACAGTGATGATGCCGCCATAAGCGCTACTGCAGCAATGATGCCAAGCTCTAAGAACGGAAGGCCGGATTGAGCTGGCATCGAGTTGCTTGATATGAGCGCAACAGTTATGCTGTTGTGCACGCTGAGCTCAACAGTGCATGCTGAAGTGTCGACAGTGTAGTTCATTATTGCAATCCACGAACCGCCCTCGAGCATATACGGCGCTATCGAATTTGAGGGAGTGCCGCATGGATAGTGCATCGTGAGCGTTATTTTCGATACGTTTGAAGCGGAGCTTATGTTTACTGCAGATAGCGCAGAGTATCCAGGAGGCGCAGGTACCTGGCCTTGGACATCCTCGAGCATCACGCCCATTCTTGCGCTGCTCTGGGAGGAGGAGTAAAACTCCAGATCCGTGCCTGATGGATAAAAGTCAACCGCAACTGGGTTTGATGCGGAGATGTTTGCGCTTATCACCGCAAACTTGGAGGTGTTGATTATCGGAATTGGCGCTGTTGTGGCCTGCGTGGTTGTTGGTTGCATTGTAGAAGTTGCAGTGGAGATGGCAGTTGTTGGCAGGGTACTAGAGGTACTTGAGGAAACAGATGTTGTACTAGTTGTGGCGGCGCTGGATGTGGCAAAGCATCCCTGGCAGCCTACATCGCTTGTCCCTGCACTTCCGTGAACAGATGAGCCTGAGTTGCCAGAGGTTGCTGCGCTGGCCTGATTCACGGTTATCTGGCTTGCTATCGTGTTGTAAGTGAGAGCAGTAGATGCGGAGTCTGTTACAAATGCGCAGTAAAAGGTGTTGGAGGCTGGAGAGACAGAGAAGATTGCATTGCCTGAGGCCAGTACGGATATCACCTGCACCAAGGTGCTCCCAGAGTTGCATGCCGAAGTTGAGGACGAGTACAGTTTTGCTGTGTATGGAGGTGTGCCAGATGTTGTGCCGGGCACTTTTGCCGCCTGCGCAGCATCGCCGATCATCATCCAGTATTGATCTGCTGACAGAGGCACACCGCTTATTTCCATATTTATCTTGCTGCCTGACTGTGCGGTTGTGAATGAATTATACGCCATTCCTGAGTTCCACGCATTCGAGCCGCCGAAATTGCCTATGCTTGTCAGAGTCAGATAGTTGCCATCGGCAGGCACGTAGCCATTTGAGCTCCCGTGGCCGCTCCCGAAGCTGTCGCTGCCTGCAAACCCGAAGATCAGATCGTGGCTGTTTGAGGTAGACGCCAGGACATTTGCAGCTACTGTAGTTGCGCCTAGTAGCATGTTGTTGGAGGGATTGTACGGGTTGGTGTCCCATGGGGTGGTGGTGTTTATCCCGTTGGCTGCAAAGGCCATGACGGTCCCGTCGTCTATTATCGAATTCAGGGTCACTGTGATTAAGTCTGAGCTGAGCTTTCTGGGCGCGATGGCATACCACACCTCCTGGTCATCGTAAGCTCCGTTGTGGTCCGATTTTATCACAGTAGCGGCCCTTTTTGTCCAGGTAAGCCCTGCAGTGTCGGATACGGAAAGTACATTGAATGCTGCCATGTTCGGGTTTTCTGCGCCGGAATAGACGACTATCAGGTCGTTGGAAGTGCTGGTAGAAAGGGTAACCGAGCCTGAGGACGCCGAAGTGAACACGGATGATGCAGTGCCGTCTATGGCGGGCGCTGCGAAGCCCTGCCAGCTGACGTTAAGCGAGACGGATTGGCCGCTGGCTATCGTCGCATTTGAGGGAGATATGCTTGGGGTGGACAGGATTGAGTTCACAGTTATGGTGTTTGATTGGCTGCATGCAACATATGGGGTCGCTGCGCTATCGACTACGTTGTAGCTGTATGTCGTGCTTGAAGATGGATTTAGAGTGACAGAATTTCCCGAGCCGATAGATGCGCCCATGCAATCTGCTTGTGAGAAGAAATTTATTGTGTACGGAGGCGCGCCGCCTGAAGGGCCTGCATACAGGGTGGAGAACTGGCCGTTGTCTATTGCCGTGTTCGACTCGCTAAGCAGGCCTGCTGCCAACATTGAGTTAACTACGGTTATGGTGCTGGTGTGGATTGAATTCGCCTCGTAGCTGGTCGTTGCAGAATCAGACACGGATACGTTGGCATTTATGGTATTTCCAGTATTTCCGGTTACCTGCCATAGGAAGGTGTTTGATGTTGTGAGCATGTTTGCGACCTGGATCTTTGTAACAGAGTTGTACACTATGAAGTTGTAGGTGTAGGGCGGCGTGCCTCCTGTCTCGTAGGCGCTGAGGAGTTCGTACTGATTGTCAGCGACCTCAGGCGTGTTGGAATCTGCTATGCTTGGTGTTGCAAGGCTTGGATTGATTTGCAGTGCATTGGACAACATGACAGCATTGCTTCCGTAATAATACAGGTTGCTGCCGTTATCCTGGGCCATGGCATGAAGATCCCATGTGCCGTATATGGTGTTCTGCGCAGTGCTTTGTGTGTATTTTGCCCCGTTGAATGTGAATGCCAGGGTATTGCTGTTTAGCGCGTTTATTGTGAGCTGAAGAAGCGGGTTTGAGGACTGCGTACCAAGAGCCTGGACCCTGCTGTCAGGGACGTCGCCGATAACGCTGACAGTGTTGTCGTTCTGATTTACTACATACACCATAGTGCCTGAGGGGTTGAATGCAGCCTCCCATGGATTTGACCCTGTTGGCGCCTGCTCCGCCAGAGTGTTTGTGGCGAGGTTTATTATGTTTACCGTATCCGGACTTCCGGAATTAACCACGTATGCTAGGGATCCGGATGGGTTGATTGCTATATAGCTCGGGTTGATGCCTATATTTATTGTATTTACTATCGTGTTTGTCGCTACGTTTATCACGTTCACGGTGCCTGAGCCGTAGTTTGCCACGTATGCGAGTGTGCCGGTTGGACTAAATGCCACGGCTCCGGGCTCAGTGCCAAGAGTGATTGTGTTAATAACCGTGCTGCTGCCAACATTGATGACGCTCACTGTGCCTGAGCCGGAATTTGTCACATATGCTATGGAACCGGAAGGGTTGAAAGCCGCATATACAGGAGAAGAGCCAACGGATATTGTGGCGCTAAGCGAGTTGGTGGCTACATTGATTACGTTGACCGTTTTACCCCCATAATTAACTACGTACGCCAACGTGCCTGAGGGATTGAAAGTCACCCCGTAGAGTATAGAGCTTAACGATATGGTGGTGTAGATGGTATTGGTAGCGGTCAGTATGACGTAGACTTTACCGCTGTTCTGGTCTGTTACATAGGCCAGATTGCCCTGTGGGTTTATTGCTATGCCCCATGGCGATGATCCAACCGCTATCGTGTTGACTACGGCATTCGTAGTGGTGTTGATCACGCTCACTGTGCCAGAGCCATAATTCGTGACGTATGCCAGTGTGCCTGAGGGATTGAATGCGACGTAATGCGGGGATGACCCAACATTTATCGTATTGACAAGCTGGTTGTTGAGCCCGTTAGATGGATTCTGGCTCAGCCATGTCCAAGAGCCGGTGTACCCGCTTCCGGCACCGCCGCTTATAACGGCATTTGCAACAGATATCTGGCCAACGTCTATCGTCGTGTTCGAAAGAGTAAACGGATTCGGAACTGCAGTTATGGGAGTTGATGCTATACTCGAAGACACCATAATGGCCAGTGCGGCCAGAAATACGGAGCTGACAAAATTGCCATCTAGTTTGATTGGAGTGCGATATCCAATCTTACACTTACCCATGATGGTTAAATTGCGCTGAAAAGTTATAATACTCGCAGTTCGGATAAACGCAGTTTCATTCTTCTTTTTATTGGTCATGGATGGCTGCTGCAATAAAACCGAGCGCCTAGTCTTTCTCCTGAGACAGTTTTCTAAGGATACGGATATTTATTGCTGAGCCGGCCCGAACGAGGCATGCGGGGAAATTCTTAAGGCATTCGACAGCTACTGATGCTTATTAAACATTCCTCATTAATGAATATTGTTAGTGCATGGCCGTTTTGATGGCATCCCCAAGCAAGGGCATTAAGACATGGTTTGTGGAATCCCTTTGGTCCGGGATATCGGAACTGTACAGTAGTTCTGGAATAGAGAAATCGCACGTGATGGGTTCGATATCAGTCCCGAAGAAGGAGTTCGGGGACCTTGGCTGCTCAATTGCGCTGAGGATAGCAAAGGCCCAGGGCATGAGGCCCTCGGATGTCGCAAAGGCATTGATTGAGAAGATCGGTAAAAACGACCTGGTTTCAGACGTACGCGAGACGGGTGGGTACATAAACATCTCACTGAATGTAAAGGAGTACTCGGCGCAGGTGTTAGGTGGCATAGAGAAGGATGGCGATTCGTATGGAAGCAGCAAGTTGGGCGAAAAGAGCAAGGTGCTTGTAGAATATCCCGCAGTTAACCCGAACAAGCCCTGGCACATAGGCCACCTCAGGAATGCGCTGATAGGAGATGCCATATCAAACATTATGGACTTCTGCGGATACACAGTTGAACGCGAAGATTATATAGATGACCTGGGGCTTCAGATCGCCGAGAGCCTCTGGGGTTATGAGAGCCTGGGCGGCAAGCCCGACAAGAAATTCGACCAGTGGCTTGGGGAGAGATATGTGGAGGTAAATAAGGTAATGAAAGAGAAGCGTCTGGACGATCAGATGGGCGCACTCTTGAAGAGGATGGAGGACGTGGGAAGCAGGGAGTCGCTGCTTGCAAGGCAGATCGCATCTAAATGCGTAGATGCGCAGTATGAGACTGCTTGCCGCTATGGAGTATACCATGATGTAATGATATGGGAGAGTGACATTGTAAAAGAGAAGCTGCTTAAGAAGTCTCTTGATCTTGCACTCAGGAACGGAGCCCTTGAAAAGAGAGAATCTGGAAAGAATGCCGGCTGCATTGTCCTTGACCTCAACAAGGTAAGGGACATGGCAAAAGATTTCGAGAATCCTGAAGAGACTGACAAGATTATTGTCAGGAGCGACGGGACTGCAACTTACGTTGCAAAGGACATCGCATTCCATATGTGGAAGCTTGGGCTTGTCGATGCATCGTTCAAGTACAAGCATATAGGAAAGGAAGGGGGGAGGGAACTTTACTCGACATCTAGCGAGGGCAAAGACATGGACTTTGGCAAAGCAGACTTGGTAGTTAACGTAATAGGATCTGCGCAGAGGTACCCGCAGCTCGTATTGAAGGCGGTGTTCTCGCTTATGGGACATGAGAAAGAGGCTGAGCGGATAGTGCATGTTGCATACGGCGAAGTAAGCGTGGAAGGAGGTTCGCTTAGCGGAAGGGAGGGAGGGTGGATGGGAAGCGGAAAGGCATTTACCGCAGATTCTCTACTTAATGAAGCAACATCGAAGGCATACGAGGCAACGCTTGAAAGCAAGAAGATTGTAAAGGAGAATGTGCAGGATATTGCCTGCGCAATTGGCAGAAGCGCAATACGATTTGAGTTCCTGAAAGTCTCGCCGCACAAGGCCGTGGTATTTTCATGGAAGAGCGCACTTAATTTCGAAGGAAACAGCGGCCCGTACTGCATGTATACGTTTGCGCGCGCCAAGAGCATACTGAAAAAAGCAGGATACCGCAGGATGGAACTGGACAAGATAAACTTGGATATGATAGAACATTCGTATGATTTTGAATTGATAAAGCTCCTTGGGGAGGCGCAGGAGGTTGTTGAGAAGTCTGCACAGGAGTACAGTCCAAATGTTATAGCGGATTATATTTCATTGCTTACTGTGAATTTCAGCAAATTCTATGAGAGCATGAAGGTAATTGGCAGCGGGGGGGCGCAGGATGCGCGCCTAAGGCTACTTGACGCATACGTTCAGGTTACAAAGAACATGTTCGGGCTTCTTGGCATAGATGCGGTAGAGTCCATGTAGCTAAAACTTAGCAGACAAAATTTAAATCAAACCCTGGACACGCCATCTTTGCTGGCATTTTGGCAGAGAAGGACAAAGAGGAGGGCATTTGCTTCGAATCTTTCAGTAAATATGGTTCATGCAGGCTACAAGCATCTTGAAAACGGAAATGTTGATGAAGGGAAGGATCTTCTTAGGGCTGCAGCAAAAAGCCACAGGCTCGTTGGCTGTACAGAAGAGGATGGATAGAGAGGCGGTCCACGCTGATGAAAGCGCAGGCTTACGCGTTGACTTGTGCAGATGCATTAATTGCATCCGCTTTGGCCATTGAGCTCACAGTGATGAATGAGAGGCATTCTGCCACATTTGAAATGGTAGGGCCAGCATACAGCAATAGAGCAGGCCAAGATAGCGCTTGCAATTATTGAGAAGGTTGAGAGATAGGTATGTTCTTACGGCTATGAGATACCTGTCACTACTGGACTTGCTGGGCAGCTTAGTAAGGGCCTTCGCTGGATGCCTGAACCTTACACCATGCTTACAGACAGGGACGATCCAAAGGCAGTCATAACTTTTGGAGTTTACAAGGAAAGGAATGTGGTTTCGTTCACGTCATCCCATGAAGAAGACAGGCATGAAGACGATAAAGAGAGCGATCAGGAATGTGGCCATGATTTATGAAGAGTACGCGAGCGTGGAGCACTTGATTAGGAGCTCCAAGGCGCTGTGATCAGAAAATCTCTGGCTTTGGCCAGTTCACATCTTTTGCGTACTTTCCTACCTCTAGCACTTCATTGACAGAGCTCATCCTGCTGTATAGGACTGTTGCTACGCTTACCAGAAGAAGCGCACTTGATACGAATAAGTATGGTGAATTGTTTAGCAAGTATTCGTAGAGCACTACAAGAAGCCCGAACATCGAGACTCCAAGGGAGAATGCAAGAGTTGTTGCAGACCTTTTAACTATGCTTATAGCTGCTATTACTCCAAAAATCACAACTGCGAGGTTGGTAAGTGGGAGGTAGTATGCCGAGGTGAGCATAAACTGCGCTTTCATTATCTGGTTAACTATGAAAGTTGCCTGCGGATATGAGAATATCCCAAGAGCAACCGAGTTTGCAATAAATATTACTGAGGATAAAACGGACAATGAGTTAACTTCGGGCTGCTGCTTTGAGGTGCCGGTCTCAGTGGCGTCTATATCCTGCAGGCAGTACATCTTTCCGTCCTTCTCCATTATGTCAACGTAGCAGTATGGCAGGGTGCATATTGCGCATATTGCATATGCATGCCTCCATTGATGGTTTACGCAAAATTGCCCCTTGGCAGCCTTGATGCTCTGCGCAGAATTCATCTTTGATTTTGGGATTACTTCCTGCTGATTTGAGGTGCGCTTTTGTGGAGCTGCTCTTTGGACCTGCCGTTGAACCTGCGCCTGCCTATTCATCTGGGGCCATGGAGAGGATGCTACTTGCTGCCTTGTGGGCAGCTGCCAGACTTGAGTAGACTTGGCCGTTTGCTGCGCTTTAGGCTCTACTTGCGCCGTTACTGGTTGCGGAGTTGGTTGCTGCGCACTTTGCGGCTGTGGCTTTGGCTGTGTCTGCTTTGCCTGCTCTGATTGCGGCTTTGCCCAAGTCCTCTGGGGGAACTTTTGGAATACTGCTGGAGCAGGTACTGGTTTTTGTACATCTACAGGATAATCTGGCTTAAGTATAACGTCTTCAGAAGGCTTTTTGGCTGGCGGATGCGAGGGCTGCTGGATCGTAGTTGGAGCAGGCTTAGGCTGTAGCGGAATAGTTGGCTTTGAAGCTGCCTGGATAGAAGGCTGTGGGGCTGGATTATGCGGCATTGCTGGAGCCTTGGTCTGAGTTGGCTTAGGCATAACCTGAGCCTGTGACTGCTGTGGTTTTGGCTGTGCAGGGGCAGCTGTCTGTGGCGCTTGCTTTTTGCCGAAGAAAGAGAATATTGATTTTGAGGGAGAAGGTGTTGCCTGTTTCTGAGGAGGTGGTTGCGGCTGAGGAGATGCTTTGGGCTGTAGAGCTGTTGCAGGTTTCTGCCCTGTTGGTGTGACTCCCCTTTTCTTGAATATGATTAGTTCCGAGACCAGATCCTCCAACTATCCACCCCAAACATTAATTATTACATTCTGTCGTTGAATTTATTAGCCGCCCTAATTGCCTGTTCCTTCTTCTTCTCGAATATTCCTCTATGCTTTGCGCAGCTTATGCAGTAATAAACAGTGCGCCTTGTCATGAATTTTACGTCCTTATTATTTGCATCAATACCGTACCTGATGATCTTTTCGTCAGAAACTGCCTTGTTGTTGGGAACAGTTCTACCGCAGCTGTCGCATCTTACTAGTGATTCTCGTCCTCTCATAATCAACTACCTATAACCTACTGGTTCTACAAATACATATCTCTACACATATATAAAGGTGCTCTCATATATTAGATATGTATACGATTTGTGTGTTTTATGAAGATTCTTCTTGTAAGCAATGTGCCTGAAGGCGTTGATGGCCTTGTCAACTCGTTTGACGAAGAGGGCACTACAATAGTGGCAAGGGAGCTTAGCGCCGATGCAAGAGACATGGCAAATGGCGCTTATGACGCATTCTCAAGGGGCAATTTTGAAGTCATGGTCATACACTCTGACAATCCGGTTGCTTCAAGCCTGGCATTCAATAAGATTAGTGGCGCAGCAGCGGCAGTGTGCACATCTGCTGAGGATGTGCCTGAAGCGATGAGCAACGGCGCAAACATACTGATACTTAAGGGCTCTGAGAGCTCTTACGAAGCAATACTGGGAGCAGCGGCAAGGAGCGCGCCTTCGTCAGGCAGGCAGCAGGCTCCGTTAAGGGTAAAGCCTTCGAGACCCCAGCCAGCCCCAAGACAGCAGGCGCCTGAAAGGCAGCAACAGACAGAAATTCGACTGCCAAAACTGCAGATCCCAAATTTATTGGACAGGCCAGCTCAAGCAAAAAGGGAAAGGGAGGAGCCAGAAGATATGCGAATCCCAACCGGACCAAGGAGGCCGGGGGTTATGGGATGGCTCAAGGACGAGCTTGGGATCGTTGATGAGATGGAATCGGGCCAGGCCAGACAGAATAAGAAATAGGAGCGAATTACCATGACAACGGCCATGCTGGAACTTGAATGTAATGATATAACCAGGCATATACTTCCCGCAATAAGAGCATCTGTATCGGAAAGCCTGAGCAGCAGGTATAACTTCAGCCAGCAGCAGATTGCAGATAAGCTGGGCATAGCCCAGGTTGCAGTAAGCAAATACCTGAATGGCAGATACTCGGAAAGGGTCAACAAAATAAAGACTTTGATAAATTCGCAGGGATTATGCGAGGATATAGTAAAGCAGGCGCTTGAGTCAGACTCAGAAACCTTAAACATGCCGATACAAAAACTATGTTCTAGGATTGCTACTCTAAAATTGGTGTATTGAAATGGTTGAGGAACTAAACCCCTTTAAGATCTCTCAGCAGCAGCTTGACAGTGCTGCTCAGATTATGAATCTGGATAAGAGCGCGCATGCAATTCTCAGAGAGCCGATGCAGATATTGACGGTAAACTTCCCGGTAAAGATGAGGAGCGGGGATACGAAAGTATTCCGGGGCTTTAGGGTGCATTACAACACCGCAAGAGGCCCTGCAAAGGGAGGGATAAGGTACCATCCAAAGGAGAGCATAGACACCGTAAAGGCACTTGCTGCATGGATGACGTGGAAATGCTCACTTGCAAACATCCCTCTTGGAGGAGGCAAGGGAGGGATAATCTGCGATCCGAAAATGCTCAACGACACAGAGCTTGAGGCGCTATCAAGAGCTTACATAAGGGCAATAGGCAAATTCGTTGGGCCGAAAGTCGACATACCTGCTCCTGACGTTTATACAAACCCGCAGATAATGGCATGGATGATGGATGAATACAGCACAAGCGTAGGGTACGATGAATTTGGAGTTATAACTGGAAAGCCAATAGAAGTATGGGGATCTGAAGGCCGTTTCGACTCTACGGCGCTTGGGGCAATGTATATTCTAAGGGAATCTGCAAAGCTTTACAAGATAAACATGAAGAAGGCGCGTATCGCAATCCAAGGATTTGGTAATGCAGGGGGATTTGCATTCGAGCTCTCTAAGAGGCTTGGCGCAAAAGTTGTAGCGATAAGCGATTCATCTGGAGGGGTCTATTCAAAGGCAGGGCTTGACTATGACAAGCTTGCTGAGGCGAAGAAGAAAACCGGAGAGCTTAGCGCAGTGAAAGGGATAGATAAAATCTCTAACGATGAACTTCTAGAGCTTGATGTCGATGTTCTTATACCAGCTGCGCTTGAGAACCAGATAACTGGCCAGAACGCAGACAGGATAAACGCAAAGCTTGTACTTGAACTTGCAAATGGCCCTGTGACACCTGCAGCTGATCAGATACTATTCGAAAGGAAGATACCTGACCTTCCGGACTTCCTTGTTAACTCTGGAGGAGTGGTAGTCTCTTACTTTGAATGGGCCCAGAACATGCAGAAGTGGTACTGGACAGAAGATGAGGTCAACTCCCGTCTTGACTTAATAATGACAAGGTCATTCAAGTCGGTCATTGATACCCAGAAGAAGTACGCAGATGCAGGAAAGAAGATAAGCCCGCGCACTGCAGCTTACATAGTTGCAGTTGAGAGGGTAGCAAGGGCCATGAAGGTCCGCGGCTGGTATTAACCGTGCTTTACTTTATCTTCGAAGTTACCTTCACAATCCTTGAGAGCTCTGCATTGTCCATGTTCTCAATCTCAAATACGTGAGAGGGGACTACGCTTAATGACACGATGGATCTTTGAGCGTATCCGGATTGGCGCTCTGAAGGTATTAACACAGATATGAGCTGTGCGTTGAGGAGTTCATCGTTTATCTTCTTCTCGTCTATCTTTGCTTCTGCATCAGTTATCATAATAATCTGGCGTACCGCTTTGAGCTTCTTGTCCTGCCAGTTCTTACTGCTCTGGGCTTCTTGATGCGCTCTTGAGATAATGTACGTTATTTTCCTTATCAAGGTCCTCTTTCCTGAACCTTAAGCCGCAGTCAAATCCCGCCATCCTTTATCCAGATAGATTGTTGCGTGGACTTATTTGAGCGTTTGCTGTAAATTTTTGCGTCATTTCTCGAATAGCTTCAAAAGTTTGTCGACGCTGAGAGTGTTGACCACCCTATCTGGGGTAAGCCATCCCCTCTTTGCCTGGGCTACTCCGTACCTCATAAAAAGCATGTGCTCATCTCTGTGCGAATCGGTGTCTATCGAGAAGTTCAGCTTGTAGTTTCTTGCCTTGAAGATGTTCTCATCGCTAAGGTCCAGACGGTCAGGATATGCGTCTATTTCCATAATAACGTTGTTGCGCTCCGCAGCCTCAAATACTTTTTCAAGGTCGATGTCTATGGGCGGTCTGCTGTTAATCAGTCTGTCGGTGGGATGCCCCCATATGTTTACGTATCCGCTGTCAAAAGCCTTTATCACCCTCTTTGTCATCTCGTCCCTTTTCATGTTGAGGCTCGTATGCACGCTTGCAAGACGGTAATCCATAAGTTCTAGCGTCTTATTCTCAAGGTCAAGACTTCCGTCTTTGAGTATATCTATCTCTGAGCTCTTAAGTATCCGGACGTCGCTTTTCTCGTTGGCCTTGTCTATTTCTGCAAAGTGTTTCACAAAATGCTTGTCATCCATGCCGTGTGCCACATATTCGCTTTTGGAATGGTCAGTAATGCCTATATACTGCCTGTCAAGCTTCTTGGCCATCGCCACCATTTCCTGAAGCGTGCATAGGCCATCGCTGTGGTTTGTATGCACATGAAGGTCTCCTTTGATGTCGCCAGTCTGGACTAGCTTTGGTAGCTGATGCTTCATTGCTAGGTCTATCTCACCCCTGTCCTCGCGCATCTCAGGCTCCATGATATCCAGGCCCAGCCTGCCGTATATCTCCTCCTCAGTGCGGCCTGCTACGCTCTTTCCTTTCTTATCTAGCAGCCCGTATTCATTGAGCTTGAGGCCCTTAGATATTGCTATCTGCCTCATCTTGACATTGTGGTCCTTGTTTCCTGTGAAGTACTGGAGCGCTGCTCCAAATGACTTGTCTTCCACTACGCGCAGGTCGCATGTGAGCCCGATCTTAAGCAATACGGTAGTCTTTGTTGGACCGCTGGCTATTGTGCGCTCGGTTTCAGGAAGCTTTTTGAAGAATTCCATTACAGGACCGCCCATCTTCGCAGTTACGAGTATGTCAAGGTCTCCCACAGTTTCCTTCATCCTCCTTGTTGAGCCGCCTACCACTGCCTTTTCAACAAGCCCGGAGTCCTTGAGCTTCTTTACTATGGCTTCTGCTTCAGGAAGAGCGCTGCCAAGCAGCATCCTGCCCTTGCTGGACTCAAACTGCGCTATTCCCTTCCCTATTTCTTCCTCGCTTTTTGGCCCAAATCCCCCTATCTTGCTAATCTTGTGCTCCGTTACTGCCTTCTTAAGGTCTGCTACATTCTTGACCCCCAAGACTTTGTAGAGCTTGAAGACCCTCTTAGCGCCGACACCTTGTATCTTTGTTAGGTTGAAGAAGTCAATTGGATACTTTTTCTTGAGGTCATCGT
>JAGWHH010000019.1:0-6713 GCA_028866935.1 Microcaldota archaeon
GAACGCTTAGGCCTTGATATGACCTTTACTCGCCTGTGCTTCTTTGCCAGCTCCTTTGCGGCTGCCTTCGTGCCGTCCGTAGAGCCGTCTTCCGCGATTATTATCTCAGAATCCCTGTTCCTGCCTATCGCATCGTAGATAGGCATAAAATTTTTCCTTAACTCCTCACAACCGTTGTAAACGGGAAGTATAAGGCTTAACTTCATCAGCGATCAACCGGTCTACAATACATAATAAAGATATGGTTATTAATAGATGTCATTTTAAGATATTCAATAAATTCCTGGGTTTCTAATGGACATGCAGAGCACCGAAAATAATCGTGATACAGAAGGCGCCCCTAAAAGCGAATCCCATGAACATAACGAGGTGCACCATCATGAGCATAAGCATGAAGGGGTGCATGAGCATCCTCATCATCACGCAAGCGATCCAGGCAGCACGCACAAAGGCAGTGGAAAGATCCAGGACAAGGCAGTCCAGATCCTGAAATCAACCAACTCAAAAGTCTTCTTTGCATATCTTGCAATATCCCTCATAATGTTTTGGACTATAACTCTAAACATAACTTCTGTAGTCATAAATGGATATGGGGATGTACATCAAAGCCTATTCAATCTCTGGTGGGTTCCCTACTCTCTCTTCTCGCTGCACCAATCCCCATACTTTACAAACCTGCTTTACTATCCAATAGGCGCAAATCTAGCAACACAGACCCTTAGCCCAATAGCAGGCATACTTATCTCGCCCATATATTCGCTGAGCCCTGCACTTGCCTATAACCTGCTATACTTCCTAGGTTTTGCACTTTCAGGATTGTTCATGTTCATGCTTGCAAGGTACATCACAAAGAACAACCATGCAGCTTTCATTGCAGGGCTGGTCTTTGCGTTTGCGCCCACGCACATAGCGCAGGCCGTTGCGCATCTTGACTGGACTATGGTCGAATGGATCCCTGCATTTACACTTCTCTACCTAATGGCGCTTCGCGAAAAGAACATAAAGATCGCAGCGCTTGCTGGAGTATGCTTTGTGCTGCTCACATTCATGGGAGACATAGAGCAGGGATTGCTAACCGCATTCTTCGCATTTATACTTACTATATTGATATTGATCTTCGAAAGGGCAGAGATGGTCAATGTAAATACCGCAAAGAACATCGGAATAGTGATGGGCGTTGCAATAGTGCTGAGCATACCTTTTCTGCTTCTTATCTTTCCCTACATCAATTCAGGATCGCTATCAGTTGCACAGCAGAACTCAGGAATAGTAAGCAACATGCAGTGGAGCGATAATCTCCTGTCATTCTTCCTTCCAAGCTACTATAACGGACTATTCAACGGCCTTGCAAATTCATACCTCAACATATACCAGCTAACCTATCAGAATGTTCTCTACAACATAAACATCGGAGAGCGCGTATCGTATCTTGGATACAGTGTACTCATACTTGCACTTCTGGGCGTGTACTATGACTACAAGAAGAACAGGCTGAAGAACTCAGCCATATGGATAATAACATTCCTATTTTTCGCATGGCTTGCAACAGGTCCGTATCTGCAGATAGGCAACACTGTAAGCAGCATACCTGGCCCATATTTGCTCCTGAGGAGTATACCAATACTTAACATAATCAGGGAGCCAGGAAGGATGGACTTCATAGCTGTGCTCGCACTTTCTGTACTCTCCGCACTCGGATTCGCCAACCTTGTTCAAGGAAAGGACAAGAATACTTCTTACAAATACCTTATCGCATTCTCGATACTGATATTGATAGAATACAACAACATGCCGCTTACTGCCTCTTACATAAACAACTCCACAACATCCGCAATAATACCTAATGCCTACTACGAAATGGCAAAATATCCACACAACTTCTCAGTCCTCATACTTCCAGCGATATCCTCGCAGTCATCAACCCCAAATGAATTTACCGGTACAGACACGTACTACGTTACAGCACTTAAAAAGCCGATTATAGGAGGATACACTAGCAGGGAAAACACTACACAGTCACTTGCAGTGAGCACCATACCCCTCGCACAGGCTGCATGGTACCTCGAGGAAGGTGCAGGTCTTGCATATCCTTCGCCTATAAATGAGAATTATTCAAATGTCACGCTTCTCTTCCTTGCAAAAGACAACACGAGCTTTGTGTCAGTGATAACCTCAGCATACAACAACACTGCGCTCGAGCAGCTATACGGATACCTGAACAGCAGCTTCGGTGCTCCTGTGTACCTATCAATACCAAACCATACTGCAGTATTCTTCACTGAGCCGGCTCTCGAGAAGCATGCAGGAAGGTCTTTGGTTTCCTATACAATAGGGACATGGGTGCCTGGTTATGACTTCTGCAGCAGCTTTTCTTCTTGCAGCCAGAATATAAGCAGCATGTGGTGGGGCCCCAACACCAGGGGATTGGTTCTTTATTCACCATCAGATCAGAAGGCAAAATTAACTATGATCGGAGCCACGCCAATCAACGGCACACCTCTGCAGGTTTACCTTAACGGAAATCCAGTTGTGCAGATACCGCTTGAAGGAAGGCAGCTTGAATACGCAGTAAACATGACAGTGCCGCAAGGATTCAGCGAGATTATTTTCAATTCTCCGAACTCGACTCAGCAGATCGGACCTGATTTTGCATATGGCCTGAAAAACCTAACCTTCACTAACTAGTTCTTAAGCTTTCTTGTACAGTAAGTTTAAATAGACGGAATGCAGAACTGTAATTGCGACCATGTTTGAAAGAAGGCATGTTTGGGATGTTTAAATTGGGTGACTGGGATGGAACTAGATGAGCTAGTAGTTGGAGAAACGTATGACTTACGGATTGCAGCAAAGAATCCGAATGGGGACGGCATCGGCAGGATTAACGATGTTGTCGTTTTTGTGAGAAACACAAAGCCAAGGCTTGGTAAGACGTATAAAGTAAAAATAACAAATACGCACAAGACTTTTGCGTACGCAGAACCATTGGATAATAGCAAGCCTTTTATAGGTAATGGTAGCCTTATATTATAAATTCTGGTCAGTTATTTTTTCGTTTTCCTAATTATTTATTATGGGTGCAATAGATGGTAGATAGGGACTTCTACGAAGCAATAAAAAAAGGTACAACGACAATAGGAATAGTTTGCAGCGACGGGGTCGCAATGGGCTCTGATGCAAGGGCTACAATGGACACGTTCATATCCAGCTCAGAAGCAGTAAAGATACATCGGATAAACGATGGGCTTGCAATGACAATAGCGGGAGGAGTAGGCGACGCCGAATATCTTGTGAAGATGATAAGGCTTCAGGACGAGCTATACAGCATGGAAGAGAAGAAATCACTGACGCCAACATCAGCAACGTCAATACTTTCAATAATACTTCAAGAGAACAAGATGTTCCCATTCCTTGTGCAACTCGTACTAGGTGGGATAAACAAGAATGCATATGAGATTTACAACATCGACCCTGTTGGCGGATACACAAAGGAGTCAAGGTTCACTGCCACAGGCAGCGGTTCACTTACTGCTCTTGGGTATATAGAAGGAATTTATGATCCTAGCATGACCGTACAGGAGGCAGCAAAGCATGTTGCAAAGGCCCTCAGGATAGCAATGAAGAGAGACTCAGCCACAGGCGACGGAACACGCGTAGTGACCATAACAAAGAAGGGTTTCAAGGAGTACACCAAGGAAGAGATAGACAAGCTGTCCAAGTGAAATAATCAATAGAGATAGAAGAAATTTCACCGAGTTGTTAAATTAGCGATTACTTATCGAGTTTTAGTGGTTCAGTGAGCGAAGACGAGTATAACAAAGAGATTCTAGAAAAAGTAAAGAGCATGATACCGAGCAATGCTGGAAACCCTAATGTGGAGTTTGAAGGCCCGGACGTTGCAATTTATGTTGACAACATTTCAGCTATATACGGGGATGACGCTGTAATAAAGAACATATCTGCTTCTGTAAAGAAAAGATTGATAGTAAGGTCAAACCCTGGAAAGCTGATGGAGCCTGAAGAGGCAGCTGCAAAGATAAGGGCAGCACTTCCCCCAGATGCAGGGGTAGGTCCTGAAGGAATAAGGTTCGTGCCAGAGTTCTGCGAGGTTTACATAGAAGCTCTCAAGCCCGGGCTTGTAATAGGAAAAGGCGGATCAACATTAATGCGCATAATAAGCGATACCAACTGGGTTCCAAGAGTACTTAGGCAACCTACAATGAACAGCGATGTCATAAAGGGGGTAAGGCAGCTGATGTTCAAAGAGAGCGCATTCAGGAAGAAATTCCTTGGGACTATGGGAAGGAAGATCAACCGCATAGGAACAAAGAGCGAGTGGATAAAAGCAACTGCGCTTGGGGGCTTCAAGGAAGTAGGAAGGTCAAGCCTTCTTATAGAGACAAACCACTCAAAGATACTAATCGACTGCGGAATAAGTCCAGAGCCAGGAATTAGGGGGCAGGACGCAAACAAAGACGGAGAGAACAAGGCGTACCCGTACCTGGATAGCATGAATACAACTCTAAATGACCTTGATGCAGTAATACTTACGCACGCCCACATGGACCACATGGGCTTCATACCGTACCTTTTCAAGTTCGGATACACTGGGCCAGTGTACTGTACGCCTCCATCAAGGGATCTTGCAGCCCTTCTACTCTACGACTACACAAAGCTCGTAATGAAGACTGGGGGAACGCCTCTTTATGCAGAGAAGGACGTAAGGACGATGCTCACGCACATGATAACAAGGGACTACGGGGAAGTAACAAACGTAACCGATGAAATAAAACTCACATACCACAATGCAGGCCACATACTAGGAAGCGGCACGGTGCATCTGCACATCGGAGAGGGCATGTACAACATAGTGAGCAGCGGAGACATGAAGTATGGTTTCACAAGACTTCTTGATGAGGCAGACACAAGGTATCCAAGAGTCGATGCGCTATTCATAGAGAGCACTTATGGGGGTCCTAACGACATAACTCAGAACAGGAAGCAGGCAGAGATAGACCTAATGAACGCAATAAGCAGCACTGTAAAGAACGGCGGAAAGGTACTTGTACCTCTTTTCGCAGTAGGCAGAAGCCAGGAACTCATGCTTGTTCTTGAGAGCTACCTGACAAACAACCCGCAATACAAGCTTGATGTGCCTGTATACCTTGACGGAATGATACTTGAGGCAAGCGCAATACACACTGCATACCCCGAATACCTGAGAATGGGGGTTCAGCAAAGAATACTATCAAACAACTCGCCATTCGAGAGCGAGATATTCGAGGTTGCAAAGGGAGAGAGGAGCGAAATACTTGACAAGGGCCCGTCAGTAATCCTGGCAAGCGGAGGAATGATGAACGGGGGAGTAAGCCTTGAGTATTTCAAGGCAATGGCAGAGGATCCAAAGAACATGGTAATTTTCGTAGGATACAACAGCGTCAACTCACTTGGAAGAAGGATTCAGAACAAGGTAAGCGAGATAGCAATTCCAGGGGAAGACGGGCGTCTTAAAAACATGAAGATAAATATACAGGTAAGGACTGTTGAAGGGTTCTCCGGCCACAGCGACAGAAGACAGCTTATAGATTTCGTAAGAAACCTCAGGCCAGGGCCAAGGAAGATATTCACAATGCACGGGGAGGAATCAAAGTGCGAAGACCTTGCAAGGGCAATGGGCAATTCGCTTCACGTAGAAGCAAGGGCGCCAATGGATCTTGACTCAATAAGGTTCAAGTAACTATTTTCCCTTTACCTCCGATATTCTTACCAAAGGAATAAGCTCTATTCCATTCTGCCTAAGCAGCTGCGCTCCGCCTTCTTCACGGTCCACTACACATACGGCCCTGTTAACTATTGCACCCATGTCCCTAAGCATCTTAACAGCGCGCAGTACAGAATTCCCAGTAGTTACCACGTCTTCTATCACGTCAACTTTTTCTCCATGTTTGACATTGCCGATCATCGGGCTTTTGGTTCCATGAAGATGCTCCTCCTTCCTTATTATCACATAAGGCAGTCCTGACTTGAGCGCAGTTGCTACTATAAGCGGCACAGCTCCAAGCTCAACTCCTGCAATTACCTTTGCATTTACCTTCCTAGACAGCTCAGTGCTGACCTCATCAAGGAATCTAGGATCAGTCGCTGCGATCTTTATGTCAACGTAGTAATCAGACTCCTTTCCCGATGTAAGTGTAAACTTCCCAAATTTTATTGCATTCAGCTCAACAAGCCTATCCTTTAGCACATATTCACCTAAGCTAATCTAAATGCTTAATGCCTTATATATCTTTATTGTATTTTATTTTCGGTTGCATTTGATGAAATACAGAAATTATACTGCATTGTGCATTATTGCTGCGCTTGTATTCGCGCCGCAGATTTTTGCAAAGCCTATACTTACGATAGCAACCAACCCTACCAACTACGGAATTAATGATCAGATCTCAGCAACAACGTTCCCACTTCTCGATA
Organism: Microcaldota archaeon; assembly: GCA_028866935.1. GTDB lineage: Archaea > Micrarchaeota > Micrarchaeia > Micrarchaeales > CABMGC01 > JAJZNA01. The sequence goes on from JAGWHH010000019.1 coordinate 6,469, forward strand.
ATGTTATAATCTACATAAACAGCACCATAGTTGCAAATGCAACAGAAAATGTAAACTATACTGTTTGCAGCAACGGCGTGTGCCTAAAGCCAGGCACATATGCAATTACTGCGTACGACACGGTGAACAAGGAATCGGCCTCACAGTATCTTTTGGTAAAGCCCATAGCTCCAACCTTCAACATCCAGAAAGCATCGGTAGATTACGGTCAAGGAGATGCAATAGTAGGGACTTCAGCTTTCTAT
>JAGWHH010000019.1:6723-15852 GCA_028866935.1 Microcaldota archaeon
GGAATTTACATAGACGGGCAGCAGGTAGCCTTAGCAAACGGCACAGTAAAGTATACAATATGCGGAAATTATTTTGTAAATACTACCCTCAATGAGCCATGCCTTGCAGCAGGAACACACAACGTCAGCGTTGAAGACCTGACGCAGGGAATATATGCAACAGCTAACAAGACATTGACAATCAAGCCAGTACTTCCTACAATCAAGGTCCCATTTACAAGCGTAAAGTACGGCAAGATATTCAACATCACCGCAATACCTCCGGTATACAATGACACCCTCACCATACTTGTAAGCAATTATAGCATAGCTAATGGATCCAATTCGGCCAGATTGTTAAGCGGCACGGGAACAATAACCTATCCGGTATGCAATTCAACACAGCAGCCATGCCTTGCGCCATCCTTATACTACGTGTACGCATCAGATTCCTCAGAAAACGTAAACTCTTCTCCGGTAAAACTTCTTGTCAGTCCAGTAGGCGTCAAGCTCAAAGTAAACAAGACGCAATTAAATTACGGGCTTCCAGATCAGCTCAGCGCAACTGCGCCGAACCCCAACGATACCATAGCGATATTTGCTGACGGCGTACAGATATCGCCTACTGGAAACGGCAACGTTCTTTATACAATCTGCAACCCTGTTACTTCAACACCATGCCTACAGGCAGGCACTCATACGTTATACGCGCATGATGCCGTTGAAAACCTGTCATCAGGAAACGTGTCCATAATGATAGAGCCTGTCGCGCCGTCAATCTCCATATCTGCCTTCAATGTTAATTACAGCGTACCAATAACCGTAAATGGATCTGCACCATTTTACAATGACAGTTTAAGCATACTTATCAACAACATTACAGTCCAGAACGGAACAGGAAAAGTTAGCTATACAATATGCGCAAATGGGCAGTCGTACACATGCCTTCTTCCAGGGCGCTATTCGGTGTCGCTTTATGACAATTCAGAAGGGCTGGGATCGGGCCCAAGATACATACAGATACTCGGTTCGCATTTCAACGGGTCAGGAAGCACTACCGTATATACTGCTACTACTTCCGTGCCACACGGCCCACGTACTACAACATCAATACCTGCAAGTGGATCAGGCGGCGCCAATTATGGCGAGATTGCTGCAGCAGTTATAATAATCATAATCATTTTTGGAATAATCACTTACATAAGGAGGCAGAGAGAGGATACATATGCCTATACCTCAAAAGACCATTCAACACAGCTTGCCACACAGGATCAAGACAAAGACAATCAGGCCCCTTCTGACTCTAATGACCGCCCCGAAATCAAGTATACCAAGGACGATACTAAAAGCGAGGACAAGACTAGCCCTCCGAGCCCAGGAAACAGCAACAGCAAATAGCCTTACTCTCTAGCCACCCAGCCAAGCTCCTTATGGCTATCTGGATTGAAACGCTTTCCAGTAAGGCGTTCATATGTCTCTATGTACGTATTTGTGCCTATCTCAACCACTTCACGCGGCAGTTTAGGCAGGTGGCGATCAGGTTCTCCTGCGCGCCTTGCTTCAAGTAGCGTTGAGTAGTATCCTATATCCCTGTAGTGTCTCCCAAACAGTTCCTTTGACATCTCTACGATGTGGCCTTTATTGTAGCTCTCTTTTATAACATACCTGTCTTCATCAGCATTCCCAAAAGAGTCTACTATGACAACCTTTCCCGAATTCCTGTCAAGTGCAACCTCTCTCTTTCCATCAAAGTGAATAAGTCCGCTGCCCCTTATCCTCTGGTGCAGAGCCTCATCAAGTTCAATATCTTTGTCCTTATTCTCTCAAGTTCAGCATCTGATATATTCCCTATCTTCAGCGCCTCCTGCTCAGTCACAAGCCTGTCAACGCCCTCTCTCTCGGTTGTTATCTCAAAAATGGGTTTTGGAAGCCTTCCCATGTTTTATCTAGCCAGGCGATGCCATCTTCAATATCTCATTCAATGCTACATGCAGTTCCTTTGTCTGAAAATGACCCATTCCTGGCTCTATTATCTTCCTGGCCCCAAGTTTTTCTTGCAGTATGTCTGCATATTTAAGTGCTACGTATTGGTCATTGTTTGACGCTATAGCAACGAATTTCCTGCAATGGCTGTTTATCGTATCCCAGTTTATCGGTTTTTTAAAGAAGTCACTAATCTGGTCTATTCCAATGTCTTCTGTAAAGCCAGCCACCAACAAGCAGCCTCCTACCTCTTTACCGCTTTTTAGTTGCTCAAGGTAGCGCAATATTGCTATGCTACCCAGACTATGCCCTATAAGGTATACTTCAGAATCGGGATATCCTACTTCTTCAACAAGCTTGTCTACCCACCGTCCCTCTTTAGGCATTGAAGGATCTGGCATGTGCGGCGCATGTACTTCAAAACCCTTTTTCTGGAGCATGTCTTTTAACCAAGGAAACCAGTTCCCTTCAGGGCTGCCCTCCCATCCGTGTATGATGAAGAATCTCTTTTGCATAAAATTTACCTAAGGCCAACCTGGCAAATTACTAAATAGTAATGTCAAATATGCTTTTTATTACAAGTCCCATTATAAATAATAAGGTTGTTGCCCGGTTAATTTATTAACTGTTGTACAGGCAAATTTGACAGAAATCATGTTCTTTGAACAGACTGTGCATCTTAACCTTTTATGAAATCATGTGTATTGCTTTGCAAAGTCCGTTATTACAGGTATCTCAACATCTTGTCCTGTAGATGCCATGTATCCGATATAAAGCCCATATATCCAAACAAGCATACCGACAAGGCCAGCAAGTACGACTGAGAAGATACCCAATACGTAGTAGAGTACCACTACACCTATGCCAAAGTAATCTAAATTATGGATTTGCAGTAAACTATATCCTTTAATTTTCTTCCTTCTAAATAGTTTACCGTGGCAGCATGGCGGCCAAAGACAAAAAGACACTGGGAAAGCCGGAAAGCAAGAGCACTTCAAATATTTCAGACATTAAATCGCTAATCAAATTCTTCTACATAAAGTATGTGCCATCTTATGGCAACAGCTTTTTCTTTACCATAGGTGTGTACCTTCTTGAAATATTCGCGATACTTGCTATCACCGGAATAGTCATGTCGATCTTCGGTCCCTCATGGCCAGTCACTACTATCACCGGCAACTTTGTGCTTAGCGTACACCTTTGGGCAGCAGAAGCCTTCGTGACTCTGATGTTTCTCCATCTATTCGTTAACTTCTCCACATCGATGTTCAAAAGTAAGAGGCTTGTATGGATGCTCGGAAGCATGATGATGTTTTTAGTTCTCTTGGAATTTGCTTTTGGGGTTGCGCTGCCAGGAGATTTTGTAGGCCAGGTAAATTCCAGAGCAGGTGCAGACCTATGGAACGGCATGGGCTTGGGCTTTTGGATAAATCCACTAAACCATGCAGCAGTACTGGGATGGCATATAGCAATAGTGCCCTTGCTGCTGTTGATGCTGATGTTCACGCACTACATGCTGGTAAAAAGACGCGGGCTTAGCACACCATATAGAAAAGACATACCCTACAGCATGGTGCCTACGGACCATAATGCAATGTACAGGCGCATGGCTTACATATTTGTTGTAATATTGGCATTTGCCTTCTTTCTGCGCGCTCCGTTTACGCCTCCCATGACTACTCAAAGCTTCGCCAGCGCCACTCCATCTGGGTTTGCCATGACCTTGCTCAGCGAATTCAACCATAGTTCCGGAACTGCGACATATTTGGATACTATAGACCCGTACCGGTTTGACACACGTAACGTATACATCGATTTACCTTATTGGGAATACATCAACACAACGCACTATCCCAACGAGCTAAATGCATTCTATGCGGAAAACATATCAGAACAGAATGCGAGTATAGCTGAATCTTTCGCATATTTTGAGGCAAACGGCACCGTAGCTGGCGCCATAAACTCGTCCAACCCATTAACAAGCGTTATCGGCACCCTTACCCGCATATCCCAGGGCGGGCTTTATGGTCCTATCCTGCAATCTGAAACCGCGATTGGCACAAATGAGACATATACTCTGCTGTTCCTCTCTGATTCTGATGCATTTGTCAACAAAACAACAGATAACGGCCTGCAGGTGTCACAATGGGGGATGCTGAGCTTGGGCAATGCATGGCAGCACGCAGACCTCATGTTCTGGCTGATTCCATACAACCTCATGCAGATAGTGATGTCCAGATTACCATGGTGGAACGACCTGGAAAACGGCGCAGTCGCCCTTGTGGCATTTGTCATATTAATGTTCCTACCCTATATTCCATACCTTAGGGATGTGCCTGACAGGTTAGGGCTCTACAAACTTTTCTGGAACAGATTCACAGTTCCTGAAATGAGAAAAGGCAAAATCAAGAAAAGGATGGCCAGGTAAAAGCCTATTAATAGAAAACAAAACATTCTCATTATACTGGCTATAACGTGCGCATTGTCATAAGGCCTGAGGTAAACTTTCCCGGCCCGCAGTCCGAGCAGCCTCTTAAAATACCTTTAAATACATTTATGAACTGAAGTTATCTGTAATGTGTGTAAATGCTGAAATTGCCAATAATGCTATTACTTGCGTTTATGTCTTTACCAATGCTTACATTTGCGCTGACTGTACCCTCCAATATAAATGAATATGTGCCCATAACGCTAACCAATAATCAGGGCCTTGCGTTTAGCGCAAATAGCCAGCTGATGGTAACTGTAAACGGCCTTGCATACCAACCATATGAAGCATCTGGCATGCAGAACTCCGAATTCTTCTATTCCAACGGCACCATAATACCAAGCTGGCTCGAAGGGAATGGCACATACAGCGGGCAGACTAGCAACCTATACTCCTCCTCCAACATTATCTATTGGCTCAGGATAGGCCCCGCAGCAGCCTTTCTGCCTGCCGAATCCAGCAACACAATCTACATGGGTTTCTCTGCCAAATCGTACAACCTCCTCAATGGCAATACTGTAGGCGAGGCGCCATGGCTTAGCTCAACCTATGGCCAATACGACAATGGCGCAGAGGTATTCGACCTATACCTGAACATGACTAACGACCCGATTTCAACCTCTTATGAGGGCACTTCATACTGGTCATCCAAGTCGGGCCATGGCCCATTCGCCAATGTGCAAAATGTTCTGGTGTTCAACGGAATCAGCACGGATTTCGCATCCACTGCATCAAGCCCTATATCTTTCCCTGGCAACTTCGTAGCCGAGGGCTTTGTGCTCCCACCCACATCAGGAAGCGCCATCGGCCTGGGGGCTGCGCTATCACAGGCAAGCACGCAGGGGTATTACGTCACGCTTAGCAGCCAAGCATATATAGCAAGATCTAACGGAGGAGGAGGCAGCATTGAGCTGCCTGACCAGCCTTCATACGGCCTATCAGGCAATGAATGGTACACCATAGGCCTCGCGCATTTCAGCAACGGACTGATAGTCGGATACGGGACCATAGGCACAAACTCACTGAATCTCACATCAGCCCTTACAAGCGGCACCGACACAACGTATACATCATTCAATTCGATCCTCCTCGTACCATCTTACAACCCCATCTCGATAAACTACTCGCTGGCGCTTGTAAGGGCAAGCCCGCCCAACGGCATAATGCCTGCGTACACCTTCGATCCCATGCTGTCTAAACTCCTTCCCACGCTATCAGTCCCTTCAAATGAATTTATAAGCACCTTCAACGGAACGATAACAGCAACATGCCTTTCTGGAGATGCATGCCAGATCTGGAAAGTTGGCGGAGCGTCAGCTCTCGCCTCAGGAACAACCACTGCGACTTTGCCATCTAATTCCCTGGCCACAGGATATGCTACATTATATGCCAATGACATAACCAATGGACAGGCATCTGGGACCCAGACTGTCAAAAGCATAGCCATAGCTGCAAATGTGCTTATAGTGCTGAAAAATTCGCAGGGCAGCGCCGTGACAGCAAACACACCCTTGTCAATAACGTTCAACGCCATCGGATACCAGAGCTACGAATCGAATTCGCTCAACAACACAGTGCTCTATTTCCGCAACGGCACAGTGGCATATTCATGGATCGAAGGGAATGCGATGAATGAACAGCAGCAGGCAAACACGCTATACACATCGAATGATGTATTGATTTGGTTCAAGACGCCTTCATCAAATACATATCTGCCCGCAAGCTCTAGCAACGAAATATACCTGGGCTTTGCTACTGTTTCAACTAACCTGCTTGATGGCAACTTCATAGGCGAGGCCCCGCAGCTCTCATGCAGCAATCCTTCTTTAACCTCCGCCTGCGTGCTTGTTGGCGGGGCGTCTAAATACGGCCAGTATGACAATGGCGCAAATGTATTTACCGTATACCAGAACTTTGCAGGCTATAGCTGCCCGCCTGGATGGACATGCTCTGGAAGCACGATAAGCAACTCAATTTCAGAGGCATATTCCAGCTACGCCGTCACTACATCTGATTACGGGCTGAATGCAAGCCAGATACTTGACTTTGAAGGCAGATTTTCACTGGCTACAACTTCTGCAAATTCCGGCGCAGGGTACATGTCAAGCCCCTACTACAATACAGGGGGCCAAGGGGACAACTGGGAAGTGAACGACGGCAATGGCGATTGCAAGAATTCGGATACATGCGCAGAGGCGTGGTCTTCAGGTTCTGGACAAAGTGCGGTGTCCACCACTGCGACTGGCTATCATGTATGGAGCATATACTTACCCTCTTCCACATCGACAACGCTGCTCTCCGATTACGGGTCCCAGAATACAGTCACTATAACCGGGCCTGGAGGCGGAGTAAACGGGATCCCCGATTCTGCCATCCCGATAGGCTTCTCCAATGCTCAGGGTTCTCAGAACACGATAGGCCCGTTCAACTGGATCAGGCTCAGGAAGTATCTGCCTAACGGCGCCGATCCATCAGCATCGTTTACTGCGGTCAATACTCCATTTTCCGTTAGCATATCCTCAGGCACATTGCTTCCAGCATCACTCAATTACGGCCAGTCAATAACCTTCAATGCAGTGCCTTCAGGAGGCACCGGCAGCTATTCCTCGTACGACTTCCTCGTATTCAACTCCATCACCGGAATAGTTGTGGCAAACATGCTGACTACAAACAACGGATTCATATACACTATACCCTCGTCTGAAGCTGGAAATACTCTGGTTGCAAACGTGCTTGTAACAGATTCCGGAGACAGCACTGCAAATTCCATAAACTCCAGTGTGCTAACAGTCAATGCTGCCACAAGCACAACAATAAGCACGACCACTACTGGATGCGGCTTGTACTGTGGAAGTGGAGGTACAGGAGTCTATGGCACCACAGAACCAACATCTTCATCTTCAAGCTCTACAACGATCTCCCCAACAACCATATCCACAAGCACAACTGCCCAGACTACTGCAATGCCGCTGCAAACAACACTGCCTCCGCCGCCGATAGAGGTGTCGATAAAGCCTGTGGGGCAGACAACGCCGCAGCTGTGCAATGGGACGACCATAAGATACAGCATAGATTACTTGTCAATGGGGGCTACATTTGAAGTATTATCCGCATCGGACAGTTGCTTCACCATTACCGCTGTGAATGTGACTAACGTAATAACTAACATAGGCAACAACAATCAAACGCTCGTAAAGGCGATCAACTTTACCACGAGCAGCGCGAACGTCACAGTCAATGCGACAATAGGATACCCTTGCAGTTATCCATACTATGCAGTTGCACCTTACATACTCAGAAACGGCACGTGGAACAGGATAACTCCATTCTCCGTTGATGCAGGCACATGTATAGTGTCATTCAATGTGCCTTCAGATCCTGTGATAGCGTTGTTCGAGAATGCCTCTGCCTTGCCATCCTCTTCAACCACAAGCATTGCGCAGGCGACAGCGCCTGGATCAGCCTCCGCGCAATCATATATGGTAGTTCTTATCGCGTTGGTGCTGATTGTTGCAATTATTCTCATTGCAGTATATCTGCGCAAGCAGCGCAGAAGATTTAAATGACGCAAGTCAAAATCCACCCATCTTCTCAATATCCTTATCGAAAAAAGACGCCCTGGCCTGGAAGCCTATTCCAGTCGGTTTCCCAACATATATACGGCGATATACAACGCTATACAGATTTAAACCATCATAAAGGGCTCTGTCCCTTATAATAACTGTATATCCAACTCATCTGCTCTATTAATTATGCCATCATCGAATGTGAGTAACGGCGCATTGTTTGCCTTGCATGCTGCAACATACAAGGAATCGTATGTTGTTAGATTATTTGCAAGGGCTACTTCCATTGCCTTATGGGCTAATGGCCTAGTATCAATCTTTACGATCCTATCCCAGATAAGAAGAGCTACATCTATTTTATCATTCAATTCATTTAGACTGATATCTTTCAGTATTTTATGATGTTTCCAGATAGCACTAAGGGTTTCTGCTAAGGCTATATCTGCTGAAACGATAACCTCCCCTCTATTTATTGCACCTTCAATTTCGGCTATGGCTTTTGAGCTGTTCTCTTCCTTTACCACTAATTTTACAATTGCACTCGCATCTACAATTATCAATTGCTCACCTTGCGCTTCTATCTTCTCTTATTAGAGGGGCGCTATCGGCATGCATCTTTTCGTGCCTCATTGCGGTTTGCCTTTTCTTCAAGAACGACAGCAGTTCCTGTTGCTTTATCTGGGTTTCAAGATAAGTACGCACTCTTTCACTCCAGTTTATCTTATATCTCTTCATCTGAATCTGAAGTTCGTCTGGTACCCTTATTGTTATTAGGCTGCTCATAACACCACAACTATATTAGTTGTGGTAGAAGTTTATAAATGTTTACTTTTTGTTATACAAATATATATACAATAAACATTCAGGAGTCAAGTGGTCTCAATCGAGCCTAAGCAAGAAGACGCCCTGGCCGACCCTGAGAAAATATTCGCACGCCCTCGTTAAGGTATTATACCTTATAATAACCCAGATAAACGAGAGGTTTGCTTGCAAGGCTTGAAACAAGAAAAATAAGGGTCAAAAAGCCCACATTCACCGGGAGTTTCAATCTTAGGAACTTGACAAATTATTAATCTTCTCCTCTAATCTAATTTTTGGGGTTTCTCTCTCTTT
>JAGWHH010000001.1 GCA_028866935.1 Microcaldota archaeon
TTTCTCTTTTAACTTCTCTTCCTGTCATTTTCAACATCAAGCTATATCAATCTGGAAGTCTAACCTCTCATTCTACAAACTGAGCTTAATGTCCATCCTCTACGGAGTCATTTTCGGTGTAATCTCCCTTATAGGATACGGAATCTGCGACTACTACAATCCGATTGCATCAAGGAGGATAGGCATACTCGAGTCAAATCTGCTGCTCAGAACCGTTACTACCTTGCTACTTCTTATACTCGCTCCGCTGTTCGTCAATTCAATTCCCCCATTCTCTACGGGTCTATTACTTATTGTTATAGCTGCTTCGATCTTCTCGTCATTGGGCATGCTTACATACAGCAAGAGCACAATAGACGCAAACATATCAATAAACGTAAGCATTGCAAATTCCTGGTCTATCGTCACAATAGCACTGCTTCTGATATTCCTCGGCACTCATGTTAGCCAATCAAGCGCAATATACATAGCAGTCATAATATTAGGGACTATGCTCGTATCAATGGAGCTTAAGGAGCTAAGGCATCTAAACTTCACAAAGGTCAGCAAAGGGGCGCCATATGCCTTCTTGGCAATGCTCTCGTGGGGCGCCGCCTTCTTCTTCGGAATAATACTAATCGAGGATATCGGGTGGTTCCTCGCGTCCCTGTACCTTTCCATAGGGATGACCACGGTGTACATAATCGCATACTCAAGAACCAAGCCAAAATATATAGATCCAAAGCCAGCATGGGCTGTAATATTGCTCTACGCAGTTTCTGTAACTGCAGGATCATTGGCCTTCGGAATCGGCGTACTAAATAACCCGCTCATAGTAACCCCCATAGCGGCCGCTTCGCCTGCAGTGACAATATTCATGGCTGTAGCAAAGCTCAAGGAAAAGCTTGAGCCAAATCACATACTTGGCATATTTATGATTATTTTGGGCTTAGTCGCGTTATCGCTTTGATGACACGTTAGGCATTAAAATAAAAGGATTGCCGTGCCTATATCTCTTGACTTTTACTAGGTCTAATCATGAAGGAGAGCCCAGAAGCAAAGAGAGCGCGTCTATTAGGTCTTGCAAAGGCCAGCGTAACAGGAGCCTATGCAAGCGGAGAGCACGCAATATCCCAGGCAATAGCTTCGTATAATGAGCTTGACAAGATGAGAAACCTTGTCAATGAGAAGCTGGAAGAATGGTACGGGATACACTTCCCCGAGCTACGTCTAGCAAATCAGCTTACTTATGCTAAATTTGTACTTCAGTTCGGCGCAAATAAGAAAGAAGCCAGTGAAGAGCAGCTTGCAGGGCTTCTTGGAAATGCCGCCAGCGCAGTTCATAAGCAGGCAGAGCAGTCAATGGGGCAGGAGCCTACAGAAGAGGAGTATGCTGCGCTTAAGGACCTCGCGCAGCTTGAGCTTGACATCGCAGAGAAGATGGAACGCCTAGACAAGTACCTTGAGAAGTCAACAAAGGCAATAATGCCCAATATCACTTACCTTATAGACTACAAGATTGCAGCCGAGCTTCTTGCAAGGGCAGGTTCCCTTAACAAGCTTGCATACATGCCTGCAGGCACGCTTCAGCTTCTAGGCGCAGAGAAGGCTCTGTTCAAGCACCTAAAGTTCGGGTCAAAGCCTCCAAAGTACGGATCCCTGTTCAAGCTTCCACAGGTAAACACCGCAGGAAGGTTTGAGCGAGGAAGGATAGCAAGAGTGTATGCAACAAAGCTTGCAATCGCTGCAAGAGCAGACGGCATCTCAAAGAACTTCATAGCGCCACAGCTCAAGGAGCAGCTTGACAAGGCAATAGCCGCGCAGGCAAAGCACAAGCATAGGGAAGATACTTACCAGCAAGAAAGGCGCAGCGACCAGAGAGGAAGGTTCCAGTTCAGAAAAGGCAACAGGCAGCAGCAGCGCAACAGGGACTGGAAAAGAAGATAGGCAGTTCAGTTTCATGCATCTAATTTTCATGGCATTAAAGGCTTCTTATTGCACAAGCACAAGACACGAAGTCCCAGTTATCTACATACCTTATTTTTCGCCAAAACTAAATATGCCACATTGGTTTTTGACCTATGCGCAAATAGTGGAAGTGGACGAATTATTCAACACAGCCAAGAAAACGGAAGGCGTATATATCAGTTAGACCATAATGTATATTGAGGACAGGATTCTAGAAATGCTGTCCGGATTACGGCGGTGGCCTTTGGCTTTCACCTTGCCGTACTAAATTTGACTTTCAGCGCAAGCGACATCTTTAACTTATGCGCTAAATGGCGTATGTTTGTACGGCAAATCCCTAACTTTGCCAAAGTGAATACTAATATTTATAAGACTTCATTGTTAAAACAGAGTAATAGTGATTGTGGATGGGAGTAGAAACTAACAAAGGTACTGTCACTGTTCAATCTGGGAAGGTAGAAGATTTTTCTTCTAATCCTATTCTCGCGCCTTATCATAGGACAATGAGCGATATAGAGAAGATGCCCATACTGGAAAGAACAAAGACGGTATGTCCCGAATGCAAGCTCATAGTAGACGGAACGATTTACAAGGACGGCGAGAACGTAATGATAAGAAAGCTCTGCGAGGATCATGGCTGGACAATAGAAAAGTACTGGGAAGATTATGACATGTACATAAAGATGAAGAATTACAATTATTACGGAAGGGGATTCGACAATCCAAACTATATAAACAAGGGAGAGAACTGCCCTTTTGACTGCGGAATGTGCGAGAGGCACAAGTCACATACTGGCCTTGCAAACGTTGTCATAACAAACAGGTGCCACTTGTCATGCTGGTACTGCTTCTTCTATGCAAAGGAAGGAGAGGCAATATATGAGCCTACAATCGATGAGATAGACCATATATTTAGCGTGCTAAGAAGCCAGAAGCCAATAGCCGCCAATGCGCTTCAGATAACGGGCGGAGAGCCAACAATGAGGGAAGACCTCGTAAAGATAGTCGAGATGGCAAAGAAGCAGGGATTTGACCAGATACAGCTTAATACTACCGGAATCAACCTTGCCGCGCATCCGGAGATGGCGGTAAAGCTCAGGCACGCAGGAGTAAGCGTACTGTACATGAGCTTTGACGGGGTATCAAAGAGGGCCAATCCAAAGAATCACTGGGAGGCTCCTGCGACATTCGACGCATGCAGGAAGGCAAACCTCGGAATAGTGCTTGTCCCGACAGTTATCAGGACTATCAACGACCACGAGCTTGGCACAATCATAAACTTCGCGCTAAACAACAGCGATGTCGTAAAGGCAGTAAACTTCCAGCCAGTATCTCTGGTAGGCAGGATGCCTTCCAGGCTCAGGGAGAAGCAGCGCATATCCATACCAGGAGCAATAAAGCTCATAGAGGAGCAGACTGACGGAGTAGTTGCAAAGGAGGACTGGTTCTCTGTTCCATACGTTGGTGGTATAAACAGGTTCATAGAGGCATTGACTGGCCAGTACAAGTACGATATGTCAATACACTTCGCATGCGGAGCCGGAACTTACATATTCCAGGATCCTGATGGCAAGATAGTTCCAATTACAAGGTTCGTTGACTGCGCTGGTATGGTGGAGCATCTGCAGAGGGCGATAAATGAGATGGAAGGAAAGTCAAGGTTACATAGAAGGATAATTGCAATTAGGGCGCTTGCAGGAATGAAGAAGTATATAGATGCACAGAAGCAGCCAAAATCAGTAAACTTCCAGAAGCTGATTGCCTCAGTTGTACTTAAGCATGATTTTGCGACAATGGGCAAGTTCCAGCTAAAGTCATTGTTCCTTGGAATGATGCACTTCCAGGATGAATACACTTATGATATAAAGAGGGTAGAGAAGTGCGACATACACTACTCTATGCCTGATGGAAGAGTGCTTCCATTCTGCACGTTCAATGTATTTCCAGAAGTGTACAGGGATAAGATACAAAGGCAGTATGCAATACCATCAAAGGAATGGAAGAACATGCACAATGACTGGTCATACGGAGCAGACAAGTACGTAAGGAACGTAAAGGAGATAGAGGCAACAGAGAGTTATGCAAAGGCCTACAACCAGATGATAAACTACTTCAAGCTGCCAATCAATGTTGCTGAAGCTGACGAGTTCGCAAGAAAGAAGGGGAAGCCAAGGGCTCGCGAAGTTGAGCAACCAGCGGTAATGACTGTAGCTCACGCGCACGGGCACGAACACGGCCACAGCCACTCATCAGGCGAGGAGTCGTCATGCGCTTGCGGAAAGAGCGGCGCAGATTCATGCGCTTGCGGAGGGCATAAAATGCCAGGAGGGTCTTGCGGCTGCGGAGGACAGTAAAACTACCAATCATTTTTGGTGCAAATTAGATGGATCGACGTCAGATTGAACCGGAGCAGAGTGGATTCCTTAAGGACCTTAACGAAGACACTTCAGACTACAACGACATTGTTGAGTACAAGGGAAAGCACTACAGGGTTCCATACAAGATGGTCAAGGAAATGGTAGTGACAAACCTCAGCAAGCAGGAGCTGATAGACATTGAGCATACTGCCAGACTTCAATACAGACTCCTTCTGATTGATTCAATACTAAAGGCAAAGATAGAGTTCATACACGGTAAGATGATCATAATATACAATCCCAAGGAGTCGCCAAACAGGAAGGACAAGATAAGCACAGATGAAATAATCCAGTTCCTTGCAAAGGAAGGTGTGCATGTAGATAGGAGCATGATAGCAGAAAGGGACGTCGATTACTTTGAAGAGATATATAAGCCACAGTTCGAGCCTGCAACAATACGCGAGCATGCTCCATACGGATACACGCTTGAGGAATGGAGGAAGATCAAGCCTGAGTGGATAAAGCAGATGCAGAAGTCAAAGACCGAGAAGTGGGACAAGTTCAGGGCGTTTCAAGACAGCTACCTCGAACAGCACCCTGAGCTTTGGAGCGAATACGGATTTGCTCCAAAGGGAAAGAAGCTCTCTTTAATGGACCGAATACTTGGAAGGAAGGCAAATAAGGATGAAAAGGAGAAAGGATTCTGGTTCCACGGCGTATAGCCAGTTAAGCAACAGCAAGTTTGCGGCCCTTCACCAAATGTTCCCTATGTGATATATTCTCTTTTCTAACAATATCTGGGTATGCTTCTATTGCAGCAACCAGCCTGCATACATTGCCCTGCACTGTAACTGATCTTGGATCTGATTTCTCATCGCACCTTAGCGCTCTTCTGAAGGCTTCCCTCTGCAATCTAGCATAGTATTCAGTTGAGTTAGTTGTTAACATCTCCGCTATCGGATTGCCGTTAACAGAATTATACATAAGATGACTTCCTTGCACGAAAATGTCACGTGCCTCTGCGCAGTGCGCAGCCATTATGTCCACCATGCCTCTCATAGTATTTCTCTTCCATTGGCGCTCTTCGTAAAAGAATCCCTGTCCATTTTCAAATACCAAACTATATATCGAATCTGATAAGGAATTGTCCCCTGTGACTGTATTGGGCATTTCAGAGGCACGGAACAGCCTTGTAGCAGTAGTCTGGTCTTGATGAGGCAATACTATTATAAAAACATCCTCATTCGTTTTTCCAATCACCTTTCCATCACTGCTTATGCTCGTGAATCCACAAACCCCCTCAAACTCACCTCTAAGATAATGTTCTGTGTCGTAATCTGACGGAATAACCACAATTCCATATTTCATCGATTCAGATGCAGCCAAACGCAGCTGATGCACAATCATAGCGGCTGAAGCTTCCTGAGACGTATAACACACACCTATTTTACTACAGCTATCAAGGATTCGACTAATACGCGTCCCTTTTCTATACTTTGCATTCTCAGTGATTATATCACGTATATTTTCCTTAGGAATAGGCAACTTATCCTTGCAGTAAGGGGCATATAACATCGGCGCCCCCATTCCATAGCGACCCACGACCATGTCCTCATTATTTTTGCGCACACGCCCATTCCGATTTCCATTGTCGTACATTCCAGGAACTACCAAAATCCCCCGGTCTTCTATATGGTCTTTATCAAATTCCCTTACATATATATTCATCATATGTTCTTCTTCTAAAAGCCTTGCCACTACGTTTATTTGCAATGCCTCAATATTACTGGTGTGTCTTTTATAATCAAACACGTTGACGTCCGGAAAGATGATTTTAGCTTTTTGTGCAACGTTCACCTCACCTACATAAATTACCGCATGCCCCTCATTTGACAGAGATTCGCCTATCTTTACTGCAGCTACTAAGTCTCCAAATCCGCCCAATTGCGGTATGCCTATACGTACGTCCATATCATCTCTACTGAAGAGCCTCATATTTAATCCTTAGTTTTCGGTCTAGACTACCTTTAAAAGAAGGTTACTTCAAAGAGTCTATAATGAAGCGTATCACTCCTTTCTTATCGCGCTTGTCCCTTAGTTTTATTGTTGCAGCTGCCCTGTGCCCGCCTCCACCTTCTATATAACTGCCATACTTGTCCTTCACATTTGCTATCACATCGAGAAGGCTGAGCTCTTTAGAAAGTGTTTTGTCAAGGCGCATAAGTAGATAAGCTCCAACATGCACTATTACCATGATATTTTCACCATCCGTCTTCCTAACCTCACCAAGCAGCTTGGATGAGAATCTTCCCGGCAGTGGATACTTCGTATCGTCGGAACGGACATCTTCAAAATCAAGAAGGAAGATCTTGAAGTTTTTGCCCTTGTACTGCTTCAAAGCCTTCATCCCTTTATCAATGGTCTCGCTAAGCTGCACATTTGCATATGCAAGAAGCTCAGAGAACTTTTCTTTATTGTTCAAGATTGATTCAAACTCCTGCGGAGTTACATTTGACTTGTTTGGCCCGAAAGCTATCCCAAGATCGCTTGTAAGAAGGTCAAAGATTGTTGACACGTCGCTACCTTTCCCGTCTATGTCGGCATACTCGCTGTAATCTCCTATAAAAGACGCATTCTCTATTTCGGACGTATTCAAATTTGAAAACGTTTTTGCAAATGCACTTGCAAGAAAGCCCGCAGTATAATTAGAATCTCCGTCATGCAACCATGGATTCACGTAATGGTCAAGCTTTTTCCCATCAAAATCCTCCATTACGGGATGGTGGTCCAGCCAAATTATGTCAAACTTCCCAGAGATTGCATCTATGCCGCTGTTGCTGTCGGTAGTAGTTCCAAAATCTATAATCATTAGGAGAGGTTTTTCTACGGATTCATAATTATTTGAGAGCAGTATGTCATTTTCAGCATCCTGCCTGGTATACGATACGCCCTTGTTCATGATCCAGATGATGTTGTGTGCAAATGTAGCCTTTTTTGAGAGATCTTTTATAGCCAGGTATAGCGAGTAAGCCCCGCTTGATCCATCTGCATCGTTATGAAAGCGCACAAAAATAGGCGCTCCCAGCATTAACCTCCTCAAAAAGAGAGATGATGCTGCCAGGAGATTTGGCCACAATTTCTCAGTGACCGCATCAATTTGCTTTATGGACTTCTTATATGGGTCTTTCCGAGTATTATCTGCTATAAACTCTTTAAGGGCAGAATGTACCTTCTTCTCAAAGCTGCTGTCTTTGTCTTCAACAGTAATCTTCCCGTTAATTTTTGCTATATCTCCTAACGATAATACAAGATTATTGTTAAATGCTACTGATTTGAAGACGCCATCAGTCCCAGAGATGGTGTAAGCATTTCCAGACTGGCCTCCATGCTTTATGCACGATATAAATCCCCTCATTGATCTCAACCGCTGCTTTCATTTACTGAATATCCATTTGTCACTGTAAGCACGCAATCCCCATTTATGCTCGCATTCTTTATGTAGCTGCAATATGCCGTATTGTTGTATCTCTGGGCCATGCTGTAATAGCATTGGTTTGAGTAATTAAGCGGCAGTTTGCTGCAAACAGTAACATTCCCATTGGCCAGTGCATTAAGGTACGCAGTTGTATAGTTGCAATTGCCCATTGTCTGATTCTGAACACACTGGTTAAAAAGTGCGGTGTAGTTAACTGCCGGTGTAGAGGTGGCGTTCACAGCACCAAAATGTGTTGCAGTGATGTCACACAGGGCAGTTAAAGTATTTGAAACGTTATTGCAGTAAGCGCTATCCTTGCTATCGTATGCAAGTGATATGTAGCAGGCATCCTTAGCGCCTATGGTCAGGTTTGAAAAAGTAGCATAGCCAACTATCTGTGTAATGTTAGATGCCTGTTGGGCGTATTGTCCTGCAAGTCCAAGCGCTGCCACAGTAACATTTGTATCATTGTTGCTCGGTATCTTCGCGCAGTTCGTTGCATTGTTGCTTGCTATGCCTTGATAGAAATACGCTACTGACAAGCAATCCGCATCTGCGGAAGAATTTATTAGCACACTGCACGCCGCCGGCATCTTCCTACTAACGGCTATTAGCTCTGCGCACGCAGCAGACCCACGGTTAAGATTTTTGCATAAATTTGGATTGCCTGTTGCATTTGCTATGAATATTGTGCAATCGTTTGATGTTGCATTATTTGATATCTTGCCGCATATGGTCTGGTTTAATTTATATTCTGCGATTGCCTCATAGCACGTATCTGCATAGTATGAAGGAAGCTGGGAACACATTGCGCTATTTGATGTTGCATACGCAACCTGCTGTATGCAGTTATAGTTCTGATCCTTGTTTATTCCCGTGCATATGCCCGGTTTTGCTGTAAAATTAAGCAGAATTGTTGAGACAAAAGCAATCACAACCAGTGCAGCGGCTATTAATGCGTAAAGTCTTATGTTTTCATCGCTGCTTTTTGGGTTTGATTGATTTTCCTTTGACTTTTTTGAAGCCAAATAAACTACCCCGGCAAGAATAAGGTTTTCAAGCTATATAACTGTATATGCCTACCTTCTTGTCATCTCTTCAGCTGAAAGAACATCGAAGCCACTTGGTGTTATCTCATACGGTGCTGTAATAAAGCTATGTCTATATCCTCTCATCTTCAAGACTTCAAGTGCGCTAACCCTCTTTATGTCCTCTCCACTCTGGTACATCGCTAACATTCCATCAAAGATGAAGTGTTCAGGCTTGAATCTAAGTTTTGACCTCTCAGGACGGTCCGATTCCGAAGTAAGAAGGGTAGTCACGCCAAGCCTTCGCAGATTTGCAACAAGCGACCACATCGAGCGCCTGTAGGCTATTGGATCCTTCACGATAAGCTCAACTGCAGATATGGAGTCTGCAACTACTCTTGTTGCCCCGCTTTTCACAATCAAACTCTCCATTTCAGTTACAATCTTACCGAACTCATATTTTGGGTCATCAAACTCGCTCAATATGCCTTCAGAAATATCCTTTCCATTTATTATTATCTTTCCCTGATCAATAAGCTCATCTATATCCTCAAAATTGGAGAAGGTTGACTTTGCGTTGTGTATTATCCTCTTCGGATCCTCCTCAAGCGCAAAGAATACTCCGGCATGACCCTGCTTTGCTCCTTTATAGATAAATTCGAATGCCAAAAGCGTCTTTCCGGCGCCTGGCCCGCCAACTACAATTACCTGGTTATCCTTTGGTATACCGCCATAAAGCATCGCGTCCAGCCCAGAGATTCCTGTCTCTACCATCTGCGGAATTTTCCCGCTATTCTTGATAGTTTGAGGTGTCTCCGTAACCTTACCGCCTTAACCTGTTCGCCTTTACTTTACTTTCGAAAATCTGAATATATAAATATATGCGTTTAGTGAGACATAAATGTTGAGCACATGAAACGGCTTACGTTAACTGGAATATTATTGGTCATATTCTCTTTGGGAATACTCTACGCAAGTTACGGCTCTTTCAGCAGTACGGTAGCAAACAATACGGTTCAAGCATTAGCACTCTCGCCGCATGAGGCAATCGATGTTCCTTTCCAGGTACAGAATAGTACAATACTTAGCACCATATATTTCGTTAAAAACGGAAGCATAGCTTACTATCTGGTTAACAGCTCTGCATATTCAAAATTATCCCACTACACCGATGCAAACTCGCTGTTAAATGCTTCAGAAAGCCTGAAAGGCAACGGTGTATACGAGATACTGTCCAATAGCTCTTCAGGTTCGTATCCGCTCCAACCTTCAATAGTACTCCGTAGTCAAGATTACTATTATAACGGCACAGACAACTTTGCAGCAGGTACATATTACGACATATTCCAAAACCTAGAAAGCAACAGCACAACGGTCTATTACACTGTCGTTACAAAGTTGCAGCTATCAGAATCAAACTCAATATTCTATTCAGCTGCGTACGGGCTTACTGGAACGGTGCTTCTCATAATTGGCGTAATAATAATAGGCTACTCTTTCCTTGTTCAGAAGTCTCCTGCATCTGAAGATGCAGCAAAGAAAGACGAGATCGATAAGCTATACGCAGAAATTAATGAAAAAGAAGGCAGCACAAGAACCAAAAAAGCCAGGAAAAACAAGAAGAGAAATTAACCGTTATAAACCTTCTAGTGCATGTTATACTCATGGATACTTTGCAGGAGCGAATTGCCGGTGAAATAACTCTTTCCGATAGCCCAGGAAGCAATATGAAAAAATGGAGAGAGCTATTCGGCATTTCACAAGTAGAACTGGCAAAATACATCAAGATCTCAACATCTACCATAAGCGACTATGAAGGAAACAGGAGGGCAAGCCCTGGCGTTGGTATAATAAAGAGGTTTGTAGGCGCACTCTTTACAATAGACCAGCAGCGGGGCGGCGAAGTCATAAGGAACCTGGAGAAGTACAACCTGCCTCAGGAAAAGGACCCTTTCTATATGATAAAGGACTTTTCCGCTCCTATAAGCGGCACAGATTTTGCAAGAATAATAGATGCAAAGATAGTTTCCAATCCAAACTACCTTGATACGATGAAGATTTTCGGTTACACGCTTATAGACAGCCTCAGGGTCATTCTGGAGATATCTCCAAGTGAGTATCCAAAGCTATTTGGCACAACAAACGAGAGGGCATTCGTATTCGACCAGGTAAGCACAGGAAGGTCACCGATGGTAGTGATTAGGGTAGCTCCAATAAAGCCAAGGATAGTTGTAATACAGAATGTTGAAAACCTGGATAAGCTGGCAATAAAAATCTCACAGATAGAGAAGATACCCCTTCTTACTACAAAGCTGACAACAGAAGAGCTGAAGCAGAGGCTAAGCAACCTATAAAATAAATGTGCTCTCAATTGTCGAGGATAACAAAAGTTTAAAGATGACCGGATCTTGACTTAAATTCATCCAGTATCAGGTTAGCTACCATCTTTGCAAGGCTCGACGCACTGCTATCACGCAGCACTTCGCGCAAAGTCCTCTTGATGTCTGCATTTACCTCTTCGCCTGTCTTGCAGCTTCGTACAGCCTCTTCAAGCACGTACATCATTCTTGCGGTGTCATCAGTTCTAGAAAGTGCCCTCCTTGCGGCAGTTTCAACTACGTATGTTGTTGCCTTTGGATGCGCAGCTACAAGTTCAAGGCAAGATAAGTCATCCGATCGTGCAAGCCTGTGGAGCTCTCTTGCAGTTGTGGCGTTTACGACCTCTTTGATGGCCACTGTCCTCTCGGAAAGCGCGTTGGCTTTTGCGAAGCTTCCAGCAAACTCGGTCCTTCTTTCAGTAGCTACCCCCATTTTATTACCTCATGATCAGGCATGATGCCTGATTGATAAAACAAGCTAGTGATTAACGAGCTAGTGATTAAGGTGCCCTTCACGGCTGACGTATTTGGAATGTATTACCTTTCATCACGATGCACTGCATCTGGTTGATTTACTAGGTATATAAAGCTTGTCTTCAAGATCTCTGGGCGGACACCAAGTCCTGCACTCCCTCCAGCTGCGCCGCAGTTGCATTGGCAGCCCTGCCTTCGACATTGTCCTTAAACCTGTGTCCCATCTCTTCCAGTACTGCCTTTACCTTTATCCATTCATAGCCTAATTTGCCAGTTCTGTGCACAACGCCCAAAGCAGTTATTGCAGCTATCCCGCGGAATGTCTCTTCAAGCGCAAGCCCAGCAAACATCCCACCTACCACGAAGCCGCCTGTTGCAACCAAAAGAGCCGCAGATTCTAACCCATACTGTATCATCTTCTTTCTCTTTTCTTTCAATTTTGCCTGAAGATACAGCTTGGTCTCTTTGGAGAAGACCGCTCCCCTAATCTCTTCAAGTCTCTCCTTGTCATTTGCACTCAACCCGGCCTTGGAGCTGTTTACCACATCCATGAACAGATCTGCATCAGCCTCCCTAAGCTCACCATCCACTGCGGTTTTGTAGCGGCTTATTAGCCTGTTCACCCTATCCTTTTCAGCATTAGAATCACCAGATTCCAATTCATACTGCTCTGCCAGCTCATATAGGCCTATCGCAATTCTAAGCTTCTTCACCCTCTTGACAGGATTATCCTCATAGCACGAATCACGTGCAATCGCATCGGCATCTATCTGCGCCGCCCTTGCGCGTATCTCGTTTTTGAATCTCTTTGCCGGAGATTCCTTCATCTTTCTTAACATTTCCTTTACTACTTCAGAAGTATCTCCCCCAAGCGTCTCCCCTGTTTCCGGATCATAAAATATGCCCCAGCCAGTTGCAATGTTCCTTCTAAGTTTCTTCAGCTGCCCTCTAAAGGCAGACTTAGGCATCTTGTCCCTCTCAGCTCTCATCAGCGCATGCCCTCCTTGCTCAGACGTCCCGATTCCACGATGCCCGGTAACCTTAGTTTCCCCTTCTATTTTCATGGCGACTCTCCCCACAGATATCACCTAATAAACACTGGGCAAATTTTCATATATACGGGTTTCCTACGATCAAAAATTTAGAGAGATGATTTAAATATCAGAAAAAGGATAGTACTCTAGTTATTTTTCCTATGTGTCTACGTCACCTTCTTAAAGAAAGCCTCCCTCCTGGGCGCGCAGCCAGAACATAATTGCGCCCGTCTTCGATGCAACACCAAGATGATGTCTCTCCTATGCCCTCTGCCTAGGTAGAAATCGCCCTTACTACCAGTTTAGGCAAGATAATATCTTTCATCCAATTATCTATAATTCGGCTAGATGCTCCTGCTTATTGTAATATGGGGGTAAGGAGAATTGAACTCCTGCCCGCAGAATGTCAATCTGCTATCCTACCACTAGACGATACCCCCGCAGAATTAGTTGTCTCTCTAAACAATTATAATATCTCCGTCCTCTGCAACTTCCGAGTTCTTGAATATCTTCTGTGCCTCCTCTTCAAGTATCCCTATATCGTTGTATCTTGCGCTTATATGCGTAAGCAGAAGGCGTTTTACGTGCGCCTTCTTTGCTACCTGAGCGGCTTCAGTTGCAGTAGAGTGCATTCTTTCAACTGCAAGCGACTTCTCTTTCTCACAGTAAGATGACTCATGTATGAGAAGGTCCGCATCGGCAGCCGCCTTCACCGTATCTTTCGAAGGCCGCGTATCGCCAGTATATACAACTTTTTTGCCCAGCTGCACATTAGTTACTTGTGAAAGCTTGATTATTTTAGTGCCAACCTTTATCTTACCTTTTTTCTGAAGCTGTGAATGCATATCTCCCTTTATCCCAAGCTTCTTTGCATCCTCCTCAACAAACCTCCTCTTATCATCTTCCTTAAACGCGTATCCGTAAGCTGTTATTGAATGCCTAAGCGGGAAGGCATTTACAGAAAAGCCCCTGCCTCTATACACCTCTCCTGCCCTTATGCCCTTCACTTCAACGCTATATCCCAAAATCGCCCTGTCAAACGATAGCAATGACATCACAACATGCTCATGGCCCCTAGGAACAAAAATCGTAAGAGGATCCGTCCTTCTATTCAGTGCCAGGGTCCTTACAAGCCCTGCAATCCCTATTACATGGTCGCCGTGGACATGGCTGATGAAGATGGCCCTGAGTTTAGACGAGTTTACTCCGAATTTCAGCATCTGCATCTGCGCAGATTCGCCGCAGTCAAACAGGAAAAGATCGCCCTCATGTACCAGCGCCACAGCCGGAAGCGATCTGTATTTTGTGGGCGATGACCCTGCAGTACCGAGAAACACTATCTTAATCATTCAAATCTCCAGCACTACTTTTTTGTCCTTAAGGTTTAATTTATCTATCTTCAGATTGGGAAACTCCTTGATTACCTCTTCAAGCGTCGCTCTTCTGTTCTGTTGAAGATAAAATATTACAGAATTAACCTCGTTCATATTCGCGAAGATCCTCTTGGCCGCTTCGGCTGAGTTTGCCGAGTCTTCAGAAAACTGCCTCACGAGCTCCTTCTGTTTGCTTATGTTCGCTTCAAGCTCATCAAGCTCCTTGTTCTTGCCTTCTGTTTTTACCGCATGCCTTGATTCTAGGCACACTTCGTCAAGAGCCTCACTTATTGTGGCAACTTTTTTCTGCTCAAGTTCAGAATACTTGCCCAATGGCATTGCCGAATAATCAACAGGCTTTCCATCCTTTATGTACACTGTCGGCTGGCTATTCTTTAGCTCTTCAAAAAACTTCTCAAAAGCCTCAGCAAGCCTGCCGATTTCACCCTCCTTCAATGCCTCCTTTGGATTTAATCCTGCGCTTCTGATGATCTCATCAAGATACATTGGGCCAAGGTTTATGCTCTTTGAAATCTCCACTATCATCTTCGAATCTGCCTTTGCAACACTCTCTAGCACTTTCCTTAAATTGGAGTTATCCAGAGAAGAGAGGTCAAGGCTTTCATTCTTTGGAAGGACATAGTCCGCTCCAGGCCTTACCGTCCTGTCTTTATAGTTTACGTTCTTGTAGCATACCTCTATCTTTCCAGCATCGCTAAGCAATATCAGGTTCCCCTTCCCGAACATCTCTATAAGCAACCTAAACTTGCCATCCCTTGCGCCAAGCTCAAGGATCAGTATGCGGTCAGACCCATGCTGGTATACGTCTAGAACTTTCGAGTCCTCAATCCTCTTGCGCACAGCCATTGCAAAGTTCGTGGCTTCTCCGGCCTCCTCCTTGAACCTGGTCTCATTTATTGTGCTTAGCAGCTTGCAATAAACATCAACATTTCCATCAGGCCTATGGAATGACATCCGGAAGGCGCCCTCCCCCAGGTCATAGAACTTCTTTATGAAGCTGCCTACAATCCTGGGTTTAAGCTCTAATGCCACAAGCCCAAGCTCAAGCGATGTTATTTCGCGCATAGTCTCATACTAATAGCGATTGTAATACTTAAAATGGTAACGAAATTCTGCAGAATAAACTTTTAAGCTAGTAAAACTACTAGATCCCCTGAACGTCATGGCCGCTTTTCGCAATCAGCCTCAGCTACGCAAACTTGCGCAGTCTAAAATAAACCCCAGCCTGCAAAGGCCCAGGGAAGTAGTGAAGGATAAGCTGGCGCTCAAAGCCTCGAGAAGGGCACCCGAGCAGAGCAACGTGGTCCAGATAAAATCAGTAAGAAGGAAAGAAGAAAACAAGAAGCTGCTTGAGGATGCAAGCCTAGTTGGCGGAGTAGTAGGGCCCGCGCTAGGTTTCGGAACAACGCTTTATGTTGTAGGGCTTCAAAAGCACTTCAGCTGGACTGCAATGAAGATAAGTGACATATTCGGAAATCACCCAGGCAGCAATCTGCTCGGTTACGGGGTGGGCGTATCAGGGGCATTGAGCATGGGCTATTGCTATGGCCTGTACAAGTCATTGCCCAAGGCAAGCTTCAAGTTAGGGCCAATCAAAGGAAATTGGAATATGCTTGGCACTGCGGCAATGGCGCAGAGCATGGCCTCACTCTCAGTTACAGCAATTTCTGGAATGATAAACTCAAGAGGCCTGGTGCACTACGTGTCTTCAGGAACCTATTATTACGGTGTTCCAGTCGCCCTTAGCCTATTTGGCGCAGGAATGCTTAGGAAGAAGGAGGATCTTGTAGGGGGCATAACACTCGCATCCGCCGGAGCTGCATTATCAGCAGGCATATACGGCATCTTAGCAAAAAGCCCGATACCTGCGGAATATGAATTCGGAATAAGCCTGATTGCGGGCGGATGGGCGATGGCAACTGCAAGCTACCTTACTGCAAAATCTGGGATAAAGCAGGTCCGCGAAAGGATAAAAAACAAAGCAAGGGATTTATTGAACCTGAAGAACGCACTTGGTCATGCTTAGCCATTCAATTTCTTTTAAGCATCATTTAAGGCCATCCTTCCCAGTTTTCTTAGGGCTAAATATCCTGCCTTCCTGCAGCTCCTTTAAGATCTGTGTCAACAAGTTTTCCTAGGAATTCCATCCCCCGATCGCTATCGCGAAGCCCTGCCCACAGCGCAATCCTTGCAAACGGCGTCATATTTGCGCTTAATTCAGAAAGTAGTTGCGTATTTACCTCATTCAATCCTACCAGCACCTGCCTTTCAATATTGCCCCTATTCCATGCGCCGCTGCCCCTGGCTAATAGTTCCTGAGCAGACAACGAAGTCCTGGCCAGTGCAACATAAACAAATTCTCCCAATTCCGCTTCATAAGCGACAAGAGCACTTGTGATGCAGGCCACCTCATGCTCGATAACTCCTCTTTGCAGTAAAAGGCCACGCACCGCTCCCTTAAGTAAATCCAGTTTTCCTCCTTTTACGTCCTTTTCATCAAAGTTGGTGGCTACGCTTGAGGTTATTCTTCCTACGTTCTGTGCACTTTTGCTGCTCCGCTGCTGCAGGATAAAACTTTCGCCATCAACTGACTTAACAAGCAAAGCGCAGCTAAATGGATAAGTTATCTCCCTGTCAAAATTTGCAGGACCTGCCTTGTCTAGCTGCTTTCTTATCCAATTGAGGTGGTCTTCATCATCAACATCCTTCCCCCTTTCTGCAAGCTTTACGTAGTATGGGTAAAAGACAACCTCAAAGTCCGTCTTCCCGCCAGCTTCGCACCTGATATTCTGAAGTCCGCAAGTGTTGAAGTCTGAAAATCTTGGCTTGCCGTCATCCTGTATTTCAGACCACTTTTGCGAAGTAGACTGTATAACCTCCTGGATTACCCTGTCTGCACCCCTGTAAGGCACTACACTAAAATCCAGATGGGCACGGTCAAAAGGCCCGGCATAGACTAACTTTGCTGTAGGCGCTATCCTTTCAAGATCTACATGAGGGGTTTTTCTTATCACAGTCTCGCCTTGCAAATTTTATTATCTTTAATACTTATAGTATGCCCTTTACTTAGGCAATGTCCTATTTAGGTATTTTAAGAGGGTAGGCCTTTCTACTTCTTGACCCTCTTCATTCCTTCTTCCTTCACTATTCTCGAGAAAAGCTGAGCTTGCTTCTTTGCAGCTGAAGATTGCTCTATGGCAGTACCTATCTGTACTATGTCAGCGCCAGCCTTTATGGTAGTGCGAAGGTCATCCTCAGTTCTTATTCCACCTGCAACTATGTAAGGCACAGTTATAGTGGACTTGACTGCTCGTATCATTTCTGGCGGCACCGGGCCGTGGCCCTGCAGCTGCGGGTTTGATCCAACATCAGTGATTACGAAACGGTTTCCAAGATACTCTCCTGCAAGTGCTAGTGCTGCCGCTATCTTCGATTTTTCCCTTGGAACGAGGTTGACGTCACCAACCCATCCGACTGTTCCTCCTGGGGAGACGACCACGTATCCTACGGGGAGCGGTTCAATTCCCATCTGCTTTACCAGTGGGGCAGAAAGCATCTGCGCGTGTGTTATCCAGTAAGGCGTCCTTGCATTAAGAAGCGACATGAAATATACTGCATCTGCATACTTGCTTAGCGATGCGATGTTTCCCGGAAAGAGTACAACTGGAGAGGAGACTGTTTCCTTTATCCCTTTAATCACGTAATCAAGGAGTTCCCCCTGCGCACCTATGCTCCCTCCCACGAGTATTACATCTGCACCACCTTCATCCGCTTCTTTTGCAGTCTTTATTGCAAGATCTGGCGTCTTGTAGTCGACTGGGTCTATAAGCATGAACATCAAAGCTCCTTTCTCCTCAAGCTTTTCGTATATCCTCTTTTCTATCTTTCCAACCTTGACCATTTCATCACATCAGTATGACTAAGCGTCTTTGCTTTTCTGGAATTCTCGCACGAGTTCAAGAGCTCCCTCCTTTATGTCAATTGAAGGCTTGAAGCCAAGCTCATTCCTTATCTTGCCTATATCTATTACGCGGTTTGACATAAGGAACCTAAGCTCGTCGCTGTCTATGTTCCTGTTCTTTGCCATAAGCCTTACTATTATTGGGCTTATATGCCTTGATGGCCGCTCTACTTTCATAATGTCTGCGACCATGTTGAACATCTCTTGAAGAGTATACTTCCTGCCGTCGCTGAGGTTATAGATGCTTCTGCTGTTGTTGTGCTTCTGATCCGCAAGCAGGTACGCCCTTACCACATCATCTATGTGTATGAGCGAGAGTGAATTGTTCCCGCTTCCTATTACGTAAGCCTTGCCCTCCTTTATCGCCTTGAATACCTTGAAGTAAGAAGCAGAAAACTCATTTCCATAAATCGCCGCCATCCTGAAGATAGTGTAATCTATCCTGTCTGCGTACTTCTCAATCTCTTTCTCCGCAAGCATCTTGCTGTATCCATACTTGTCTGTAGGCTTAAGCTTTGAGTCCTCTGTAAGTACGTCATTACGGTTGTTACCGTAAACGTCCACTGTGCTTGCAAATACGACATGCCCGATGCCATTTTGTCTGCATGCCTCAAGCACATTCGTAGTGCCCTCAACGTTTACCCTTACTATCTCTTCTGTGTGCGCTTTGTATTCGCTGACTATCGCAGCAAGATGAAATACAACATCAACTCCATGCAGCGCATCATTAAGCAGCTTCTTGTTAGTTATGTCTCCGATGTAAGGAACTACTCCTCCAGGTATCCTGTTCACGAAATCCTTCCTTAGAGAAAGAGTACGGACTTCATACCCGTCGCGCTGCAGGGCCCTGACAAGATTCCTTCCAAGCCTGCCGTCTGCGCCTGTAACAAAGGCAGTCCTTCCCCTCCCATTCTTCTTGAAGCTAAAAGCAGGTGCGGCTTTGTTCAATGCCATTTAGATGGCCTCCTCCTTAAGTAGTTTTGATGCAATGAACCTCATATACCCTTCTGGTACGTTGTTCATTGCGTATTTTACCCAGTCCTTGCCAAATGGGACCAGTATGCTTACCTTTGCTCCCTTCTTCTGTATTTTCTTTATCTTGCCCTTCCCATATCCGTATCCGAATTCATAAACCACATCGCTTTTCTGCTTCTGCTTTATGACTTTCCAGAAAAGGTCTTCAGGCATCGAGGATACAACAAGATTGCCAACGTTCTTCTTTACTGAAGAAAGTGTCTTTGCAACTTCCTGGGGATCATCAACATTGTAATCTTTAAATGAGAGTTTTAGCGAACCCATCTTGCCATAATCATCAACCCTAAGGGCATCAATGACCAGGCCAACGCCATTAAGCCTGCTGACCTTTGCTGACAACTGCTTGTTGAGCCCGTCAGGTTCAACCCACAGAAATATTCCATACTTGTTGCATGCATCGGCAATAGTCTTGACATTATCAAAAGCAGTCTGTTCATCAATGTCCGAGCCAAGCTGCTCAAGCTGCACATGTATGCTTGACTTTATGCCAGACCTGGCAATCCGCCTAACAAGCTCAGCGTAAGTTGTTGCATTGTACTTGGCCTTTGACTTATCAAGCACGTTTCCTGTCAGGAATGTTATCGAGGCAGGAACGCTCTCGCCATTGAGCTCCCTAACTGCGTCAAGAGCCGAGTCCATTGTGGTGCCTGCAATGTGTTTACGTACGAGTTTGCGTAGAATTCTTTCTACGAAAGGTTCATGCTCCTCCAAGGAAAACCCTGTATACCTATCTATAAAACTAATGATTTATAATAGGTATATATTATAGCTCAGATAGCTTTATTAACTGGTCAAGCATGCTCACATTATCAAGTTCAAATGGAACAGGGGGGACCGTAAAGGCATCTCCCGAAGACTTCATTGTAAGGGAGATAACCGCAAAGGGTTTTGCTCTCTCCCTCAACGAAAAGTATGCCCCAGCGCAGCTGGGCGAGACTGAAAACAAGGAAGGAAAGTTCACTACTTTTGTGCTGCAGAAAAGGAACTGGGAGACTGTCAACGCGCTGATTAAGATAGCAAAGCTGACCGGCAGGGGAAAGAAGAGCATTGCATATGCAGGAAGCAAAGACAGGCAGTCAGTATCCGTGCAGCTTGCAAGCATATTCGGCATTGAGCCCGCGCAGATCGCATCAATGAACATAAAAGACATTTCAATAAACGGAGCCTGGAAATCTGACGGAATAGAGCTGGGCAGCAACATCGGGAACGCATTTACAGTAATAGTAAGGAACTGCGTTGAAGTTGACAATATAGAAAGAATTATTTCAGAGCTTAACGGGAAGGCTCCCAACTACTTCGACAGGCAGAGGTTCGGGTTAAGGCTCAATAACTTTGCAGTTGGCATGAAGCTGCTCAAGTCAGATTTCAACGGGGCAGTGATGGAATTCCTTACTAATACAAACCTAGAGACAAATGCAGATGCAGTACGTGCAAGGAGCATGCTTGCACAAAACCCAGACTTCAAGGAGGCGCTACAGTACTTCCCAAGATACCTAAAGCCTGAACGCAGCGTCATAGAGTACATGGCAAGGTATGACAATTACGCAAATGCAATGAGGAAGCTGCCTAGAGGAATACTATTGATGTTCGTTCATGCAGTACAGTCTGTGATATTCAACGCGTCGCTTGAGAGAAGAATAAAGGATCAGGATTTCGAGTCGGAAATAAACTGCAATAAAAATTTCTACGGATTTCCAGATGCAAACGCAGTCAGTGCACAGGGAGAATTTGCACTAGGCACCATAGTAGGATATGATACAAAACCAGAGAGGATCAGCGAATTCGAGAAAGAAATAATGGAGAAGCTCGAACTTAAGACAGAAGACTTCAAGATAAAGTCAATGCCGGAACTCTCGCTCAGAGGTTCTTTAAGGACACTGATGATGCCGATCAAGGACCTTTCATACAAGACAGAAAATAAGGATGCAACTATTAGTTTTTCAATTCCAAGCGGCTCTTATGCAACTATACTTATCAATGAAGTGACAAAGTCGGACACTTTGACCATAAGGGAGATTACACGCCCTAGCCAAGTGTTCTGATACTCTGGTTTTTGCCTGCGCTACATTTAAGAATGAGAAAACTTAGCGTAAAATGATTAATTGGTAACTCTATGGCCGCAAAAAGAAAGATTTTGGAAATAGGTCACGGCGGGACACCATTAGGAATGGACTTTAGAAAATTTGTGGAGGTTGTGCCTAGCCATATTGAATACCACGGTATCGATTCTTGTTTCATAACCCCAAGAGCAGCAATTGAGCCTTTCCGCATGCCGACAGCGCTCGAAGAACGTATCTTCGAGGCCGAAAAGTTTCATTATGAATTGAAGCCTGATAATGTCGAATTATACCGCATGGATGGAAAGCGCATCATGTTTCCAAGTTCCACTTTCGATGAAATTCACATGCATTATCTCCTCTCAGATCCGATACTTAGGCATGCAAACGGCGATTCGATACCTCAAATATTGAGGGAAACAAAAAGGGTACTCAAAGATGACGGAGTGCTAATAGTAAGCGACCTAAGGCTCCCATATCTATTCGACGAAGAGCCGCAGGAAACGTTCATACCAAGAATGCTCGAAGCTGCAGGATTTTCAGTAACTTACGATGAAGGTGAGCTGAAGAAGGCGACGGCATTCTACGGATTCATTGAAGGCAATACAAAAGTTATTGCACTCCTCCAAGGAGACATAAACGATAGGCTAATGCTTCTGGCAAGGAAGGAGTGACTTACAGATACGCCGGGACTGGAATTTTCCAAACCTTTGACTGACTTTTTCAAAAGTTTATTTGAACTCAGAATAGCCCTGATTGCTAAGCATTTTGGAATAATATTATATATCAGACAAACTGACGAGATTGTAGTGAATCCATGCAGTTTATGACTAAGCGTTCTGCTGATGCCGAATTAAAGGAAACTGTTAGGGTGTACTTAATACACGATGCTAATAATATCGGTCAAGCCGTAAGGCTATTACGAGAGGATTTTCCTATGACTCAAGTCAGGCTCGCGGCACTTGTAGGCGTGACTTCTTCAACTATTTCTCGCATAGAACGTGGACACGAGCCAGGATCTAAAACACTGCTCAGAAAAATAGCTGATCAATTGGACGCTATGGAAGCTCAGCGGGAAAAATTAATTGAACTTCACGGCGCTTTTATCCCAACTAAGCCTAGCATGGATACAGAACTTGGGGATAGATTAAGGAAACTGAGAGAAAGCAGGGGATTTTCAAAGAAACGTTTATCAAAAGAGTCAGGAGTAAGCGTTAGGCACATCCAGAAAATAGAATATCACGAAAGAGGAATTTCCCCTGAGTTAATGAAGACGCTTTTAAATACAATGGCTGTAGAAGGCAATGAGCGCACAAAACTGCTTGGTCTGGCCACATCGGATCCAAGAGATGTTAGGAGCAAGGGTTCCCAGAAGGAGCTCGGAAAGGTCATTAGAGCAATAAGGAAAAAGGCAGGCCTGAAGCAAAAGGAATTTGCAGAAAGGATAGGGGTCTCACAGGCCAAGGTGTGTAACATGGAGCTAAAGAATGATGGCATATCTAGAGTGATATTCAACCGAATTGTAGCGGCTTTGAATCCTGATGATGAACTTAAGGAAAGACTATCAAAATGTATCCTTCCAGGCAAGGAAACGAGAAGTACTGGTGCTAGTCTTATGATCGAACTTCATGGGCGCTCTTACGATTAAAGCCCCAAATTGCTTCTCGAACTGCTCAAATCGCCAGAAAGATAGGAAATGATACGCCGGGACTGGGATTTTCCAAACTTTTGACCAAACTCTTCAAAAGTTTATTTGAACCCAGAAGGCCCGAAGGCCACCAGATCTCGAGTTTCGCCAAATAATTTCTGGCGCGATACCGGATTCTGCCATCCCGGCGCAGTAATTAAAAGCTTGCTGATAAAAGTAATAAATACCTGTTGCAGCACAAAGATAATATCATTGATAAAATGCCTAATCTGATTAAGCGATCCTCACTCAGGCTAATCGTACTAGTAGTATTCGTAATCATGGCCATATCCGGTCTTCTCTTCTCGCTTTATCTGATCTATTTCGGCGCACATGACCTTTACACTTATGCACTTGCGGCAATGTTCATCATTCTTTCCCTGATATCTGGGTTCTTCAACGTCTTTATAGCCTATTCATATTACAGATCCGCATTCTATGACGAATATCTTGAAGGCATAAAAAAGAAGCTCAAGCCAATTGCATTTTACCCTACAGTGGCAGTAGCAATGCCTGTATTTAATGAAAATGTAGAGATGGTAAAGAGGAACCTCTCAAGGCTTAAGACGATAAACTATCCCGCTGAAAAACTCCATTTCTACCTTCTTGATGATTCCACAAAGGAAGACACCTTAAAGGAACTCAAGTCATTTGCAAAGTCAAATGGCATAACGTACCTACACAGGGAAAACAG
Organism: Microcaldota archaeon; assembly: GCA_028866935.1. Taxonomy (GTDB): domain Archaea; phylum Micrarchaeota; class Micrarchaeia; order Micrarchaeales; family CABMGC01; genus JAJZNA01. The sequence goes on from JAGWHH010000001.1 coordinate 23,522, forward strand.
GAAGGGATTCAAGGCAGGCGCGCTAAACAACATGCTAAAACACTCAAAGGAGGAGTTTATTGCAGTCTTTGACTATGATGAATACCTTACTGACCAGAACTTCCTTACAGATCTTCTTCCTTACTTCCAGGACTCAAAACTATCTTACCTACAGACCGAAAAGAGGTATTTCAAGGGATCTTTCTTCTCAGACACCGTAGACCTTTTCGATGCGTTCTTCTTCAAGTTCGTTCAGCCATCAAGGGCGCTAAACAACACTGCGATATTTGCAGGTTCATGCGGCCTTATAAGACGGGCTGCAATCAACAAGGTCGGCGGATTCCCAGAATACGTGATAGAGGATACCTTTTTCAGCCTTGAATCAGACCTCCATAACTATACAAGCCTGTACATACCGCAGGTATATGCGTATGGAAAGCCTGTTGCAACATTCACAGAGCTTGTAAAACAGCAGTGGAGATACAACTATGGCGATACACAGTTCATGATGTATTACTTTAGTAGGATCAAGGACAAGAAGGTAAAGAAGCACTCGCTTCTATCCACTATAGACTACATAACACACGGCCTTGGCCTTAACTATGTCTCTGTAATGCTGATAATGTTCACGCTCATGTCTGCACTTCTTGTCTTTGTTGCCGCGCCTCCATCTCAGGTTACAATAACGCAGCTCCTTGAGGCAAAGTACATTGCAACTACCATGGAAATAATGGGTATATGCACCCTTGTACTCTCTATACTCGCTCCAGCCATCCTTACAAAGATACACTTCAAGTCTATACGAAAGGGATTCATGGTATTCTTCCTAAACTTTGCGCTGTCAATGACAAGGACACGCGCTGCAGTGTCTGCATACCTTAACTCCTCTCCATCATACGGATGGGTCAAAGACGGTAAGAACGTCAATGGCAGGGTCAGCAGGACCTTCAAGAGATCTATATCAGAAGTGACTTTCTCTTCAGTATTGCTTATACTTAGTGTATTTGCCTTCATAATAAACAATGTATATGGCGCTGCGTGGCTGCTCTGGTACGGCATGCTCTACGCAAGCACATTCATCTTATTCTACAAATACGGCTAAACATGGCGGTACAATGATATTCTTCAATGAATTCGACACTGCAAAGGGAAAGATGATAGCAATGTGCGATGAGGAGCTTATGGGCAAGGTGCTAAAGGAAGGCAAGATAGAGATAAACCTCAAGCAGTATGGTGGGTTCTACAAGGGAGACCTGCTTACAGAGGACGATGTCAAATCAAAGATAAACAAGTCTGTATATTCTGCCAACGTGGTAGGGAACAGGTCAGTCAAGATACTCAAGGACGCTGGTCTGATAAAAGATGCAGATGTCCGGTCTGTACAGGGAGTAAAGTATGTGCACCTGTTCAGGATAATGAAATAGCTTATACTTAAACTTAAACGCAAATTTGCACCGAACCAGGCTTTCCTCCTAAAGAAATAGACTCTTCTTTACAAGCTAAATAATCGCCAAGTCTAACAAGGTCACATTATAACAGACTTCCAGACCTAAGTTGCTCAAAAAGTTAAGTTTAAGTATCAGGAAACTAGTAAATGCTACTGTGGTGATGTGAGAATATTAAGGCGAAGAAATGCAGGTCCAAAGGCCGATCCCGAGGAGGAAGCCATATACAAAGACATGATAGCAGGCAACTATGATCTTGCCATGACGCGTACCTTTACTTCTGAAGAGAAAGAAAAAGTTGACAGAGCTGTAAAAAGGGCGATTCGAAAGAACTGGGATACGCTCAGTTATCATAATCCACATCAACTTAGAGCTAATTTAAAAAACAGAGGTATCATGGAATATGATCCTGAATTGGTAAAGGACACTATCATAGAGATGATAAGTGACGGACTATGCAAGGTAGAAAAACCAATTGAAATATATGATTTGAAGCTGAGAGAATTCGCTTCGGCTTTCGAGATACGCACTAACGATCCAAGAATCGAATCTGCTGCGCTTGATCTGATAAAGAAGTCCTTGCTTTCTACTGACATGAGCGTGATCAAATTACTGCTTGAGCACGTTGATGTTTCAAAAGACAAGATTGGCGAAGTGATATTAGAATACGAACCCGAACTTAGCAAGAGGAAGGGCTTATACGATCCAGTAAAGATTGCAGAGCAACTTGGAGTGTCTAAGTCAGTGATAGAAGAAATAGCTCTTCGATATCATAACAAATTGCTTGGAGAGGGGAATAGTATAGGTGCAGCAATTACGGGCAGGGATGCAAAAGTCCCCGAAGATCAGACCACTCTTGATGCTTATCAAAGGTTGTTGGACAGTGGAGACTATAAGGGCGCCAGGAGGTTAATTATTGAGTCCTCTATCTTAACGCCAGCAGATAGGATAGAGCTTATAGAGGCTGCAATAAACCTTGAAAGGCGCGAATGAAACAAACCCTCGTTTGTCAATAAATTAAATCCTTAACATTTTGCAGACAAGCAATATTCAGCCTTTGTTAAGGTATCTTATTGCCCCAGAATAATCCTGTGTCATGAGCCTTCTTTATCCTTCAGGTTTATGAGTGCTGCAGCTATGTCTCCGTTGGCCTGTTCAAGAGCTATTCTTGCCTTCTCAGGATCATCTATCCCTGACTTCTCCATGAATAGCTTAATGTCGTCATCGTCTATCTGGACCTTCACCTTGTCTACCTCCTTTATGTCTCCTTGTATCTGGAATGATACGCTCCCTTTGGCATCTATCTTAGTCACTTGGGGGTTCTCAACTATGATGTCCATGTCCGCCCCTTCTATGACTACTCTGCTTGCATCTAATTCAGTGCTCTTGATACCCATGCTGTCCATTATGCGCTTTAGCTGCCTTGGGTCAATATTGGGCATCATAATAATCAGTATATAATATACAGGATAAGATTTAAAACCTTAAATTACCAATTAGCAAGCAACCCCTAGAGCCTGTCACCCATGTCATTTAACGAACAACACAGAAACCGCACATACATCCAAAATAAACCGAATAATGCTTTTCGTCGAACCACTTCGTCTTTAGAAGAAGTGGCATATAACAAAAGACGAACTTTTGCATTTAATATACATATTAAAAGTAAAACAAATAGAAAGCCTTTAAATAGTTAACTTCGAAGTCCATATCACATAGAATACTAAGTGTGGTGAAATGAAAACCATAAACGCAAAGAGAATAGCTGCCGTGGCAGCAAGTTTGTTAATGGGCCTTGCATTTGCAGGCACAGGAGGAGTAACATGGAGCAACATACCGATAATCAACAACCAGGGACAGCCTGTTGTACAGATCGTGGTAGGATCCACCGCTCAACCGAGCGATGGAGTAGTCGCTGCTAACATTGCAGCTGTACTAGGAAACCTAGCATTCACATCTGTAAACGTGACTGCAACCCCAGGTGGACTGTCAAACGTGCACTGCGTCGTAACAACGCCAACATGCACACTGACAAACCAGCAGGTATGGTTTAATGAGCACGGATTTTCTGCGCCAAGCGGATCATACTCATTCACAGCCTTGATAGGATCTGTATTTAATGCAGGACTAACACTTGGTTCGCCATCAAACACAAAGTCATTGGCGACATCAAGCAGCTATGGTTATCCAGTGACATCAACAGTCGCACTGGCACTCTCACCACAGACATCACCATACTCAGGTGGTCCAACACCTCCATACTCACAGACAGTAACTGCTTCAACTAACGGAGGAGGCATGTCCTCATCTGGATTTGGAGGAACAGGATTCAGAAGCGGACAGATAGACAGCATGCTTGAAGTAACCAATTCGCAGCTTCCAGCATTGCTAAACAACTGGGGCTCATATGGAGAGTCTTCACAGCTGTGGATTACAGGAGAACCTGTATTTGACCAGGCAAGCGGTGTAAACAACTTCGCAGTATTTGACGCAGGTGGTGCATACCAGGTACTGTTCAATAAGCCAATACCATACAGAACTGCTGGAAACGCGATAAACAATGCAAACATCCAGTTCCTTGGTAAGAACTGGACTGTATTGAACTATCAGCTTCCAGGAACAAGCAAGTGGAACAGCGCAGTAAGCGCAACAGCCTCAGCTTCTTCATCAAATGCAGTACTGGGAGGAGCACTATCACTTGCAGCGTCATTGACACCAGTGCAGACAATATATGTAGGCCACAATGTATCAAGCGGCGGATTCACAGTATCCCTAACCGACTTGGGTCAGCCTAACTCTGGAGGTACCTCGCAGGCATCTATAAACCTATACTATAATGGCACATTAACAAACACGACACAGATCAGCCCAGGAAACACAACAAAGTTCCAGGTAGGGAGCCACACAGTATACGTAAAGGTAAACCAGACCTTTGCAGGTTTGTACGCATACCAGAAGTGGGCAAAGATGCAGCTGTACTCAAACGTGTTCAACATAACAGACAACGCAGCACTTAACACGACAAATGCAAACGGATGGACAGCAAGATTGTGGTGGACAAACTCCACAGGAAGTGCTGGAATCGACAACGAGCTTTCCTCGATAGTCATATACAACACAACTCCATCAAGCAACCCACTGCTTCCAGGGCAGAGCTTCACATTTGTAACGCCTAATATGACAAATTGGAAGGTAAGCTTTGTAGGATCGACACTTGGCAACAACTTTGATCCGGCAACATTTGCATTGTCTACAACAACGACTGGATATGCAAACAATGGGGCAATAAACGGTGTACACACTCCACTTGCAAACTTGACACAGCAGCCAACTCCAGAGCTTGTAGTATCAAGCCAAATACCAAACGCATTCTCATATGCGGGTCAGGTAGGCGGACAGTTGGTATACAACCTTGAGCCATACCAGGTGCAGCAGGTTGCAAACGGAGTTGCTTCAAATGGCATGACAAGTGGCGGCTCAGGAGTAAACAAAGCGGTAGTTACATTGACATCAACCAATGGGGATGCAAATGTAGTAACAGCAACTAACCCTCTGACAGTAACCGTAACCGGTTACACAACGTCAACGTTCGCAGGAGGCTCGTCAAACACGCTTTCAACGAACTCAGTGACGTTCTATGGATTGCCATCTGGAACCAATTCAATAGGCCTGGGAGAAAACCTGTACAACGTGACGAACATTTACTTAAGCAGAGTAGTACCTCTGGTAAATGCAAACGTAGTGAACTATGGTACAGGTATTGCAGGTGCTGCAAATGCAATAGGCAATACTATGGCAGTTCTCAGCGTACAGAGCCCACAGCTCATGTACATACAGACGTCTGGCCAATCGAACTACCACCTGACATCAGGTTCAACAGTGAGCTACAACCAGCAGAACGGTCAACCAACAGAGACGTTCTCGTTGAGCCCAGTAACCCCAAGCAGCATATTCGGTTCACACCAGTACTTCACATACGCGTTAACCGAAAATGCAGTCCCTGGATCAACATCTACCAGCGACATGCTTGAGATCGGAGTGTTCAACAACACAGCAGGAATTGGCACATCGCCATACTTCCAGCTCAACACATCTCTGAGCAACAACAGAAACAACCTGACATACGTCTCTTCACAGAGCAACCAGGTCAATGCTCCAGTAGGATTCTACACAGAGCGTGGAACAAAGGTGGCATCAATATCGCCATCAAGCGTTACACTGGACTTGGCAAAGGCAGTTGACACACTGCAGTTCGTGGTCGGACCAACTTCAGGAACGAGCTCAAACGCCACAAGCCTGACAACACAGGTAGGCCCAGTTGGAGTAGGACAGGCAGTACCAGGATTTGCAAACTTGACAGTGAGCAAGGTGAATGCAACATGTGCATTCAGCTCAACAAGCTGCAGCGTATCTGGATTGTCAAACCTAACCGCAACGCCATCAGTGACATCAGCTATAACTCCAGTAGCAGGAGGCCTTAACACAGCGACAACGCCACTCGCAGTGCTTGACAGCAATGCGAACAGCGCATCAACGCTGATAGTTGTAGGAAGCAAGTACGTGAACTCAGTGGCTGCACAGATCTTCGCACAAAACTCTGCATTGAATGCAAGCTTTGGCCCAGGATCAGCACCAGTGGTTTCAGCAGAAGGAACAAACAGGATCCTCGTAGCAGGATACTCTGCAAACCAGACAGTGCAGGCAGGAAACCAGTTCATAAATGACTTGCTGCAGGCTGCAGGAAGCGTATAACTGAACTAGTCGGCTTGGATTGTGTGAAGCCTTTTTGGCTTCACCTTCTTTCTTTTTCTTTTCCTTTTTCATTTTAATAAACTTTTAAGAAAAGTTTAATCAAAATCCAATCTTTTATCAAAAGCTTAACCAAAATTAGGGAAAAGTTTACAAAACTCTTGGCCTTTAGCCGGGCTCTGGCTTCGCGATAAAAAGGCAGCTACTATCATGGAGAGGCGCTAAAGAGATAGATTCGCGCTTCAAGAGGCGTAAGGTCCTTACGTCAATGAGAGGACATAGCGTCCCTGATTTCACCTATAGTCCATCATTCCAGCAGAGTCCTATGGATAGACAGCCGAGAGAGGGCAATAATGAACCTGGATTATGCCCAGAAATGCACTTCTATTGCCCATGAACCCTAAAGGGCGAACCTGCTCAATCCTGCTGCAGCAGTAATGGAGTTGGTTATAGCAGACAACGGTATTCGATCTGATCAAGGTCAAGGACCACGTAAAGGAATCAATTTCCGCACATGAAAACACCGCCACTGCAACCAGCTACATACGTCGTGCACGTAGCCGCTATATGAACATGGATGACTGGGATAGATGCTCCCTAATGCCCTTAAACAGCCCCGAGGCCCAGCTTGCCTGTCATACCCCAATATCTCGAACTTCTTTGCCTTCACCGCCCCCCTGACCAAGGATCCTATTAAAGCATTCCTTACAGAGTCGTTGTCAAGCGAGTCGCAAAAGAGCCGCCCAATGGTAGTAGGGGATAACGCGCCACAGTAAGTAAAATCTCAAACCGGTTCAGAAGCAAATATGTATATTTAAGATACTAATCCGTCTCTAAGCAGCTGTCTGAACGCCTTTCTTGGTATATTTACGGTATTATACCCATGCTCAGCGCTTTCGGCGGTTGGATATAAATACACCCGCACCCTTCTGGATATGTCCAAGTGCTCGATTAATTCTATGGGACATGCATCTGTTTTTAACTGTTCAGTTAAACTTGCAGGTCTTCCAACACCTTTTTCTGTTAATTGTTTTAAAATATCAGGATCAGAAAACCTAAACTCAGTAGTTACCAATGCTCTGCCAAGCAATTCGTCGAAAAATATGACCCCAATATGTAATGTACCCTTAGCAAGGATCGACTCTTGATACCTGGTCACAGAAAAAGCCCGCGCACCTCCTTCTGGTTTAACTTGATCTGGAGCAAGGCTTTCCAATATTTTTTGTAATTTCTGCGGGTTAAAAGTTGGATGCTCAGTAGCTACATGAAAGTCAACTTCCTCTGCCCACATCCTTCTGCCTAGATCAAAATAGGGTTGCGTATCAATTCTCTTCGACACTATCTCAATATCCGGACGTCTTTCTAGATGAAACTCTACCAAATCAAGTTTAGTTTTCCTTGTTGCTTGCGCTCCAACCATTTTATCATCAATCAAATGTTATTTTTCTGATATAAAAAGCAATCGCTCCTTTAAAAAGCTACGGATCAACACCAACTCGTTTTACGTCGTGCAAAGCCCCTAATCGTTTGCAAATATTTATAAGCTTCTACATTCAAAGTTAAAATCAAAATGGGTCTGAAATGCATAGATTATTCTACGCCTTCGTAGCTTTATCCATCCTCAACGCAGTAATCTATGCTCAGTCCTACAACCAGTCATTGAATCTTCTTGCCCAAAGCTATTCTGCTCCGTCTGTAAACACGCTACTGCAAGGATACAACATATCCAATACCATAATAGCGTCTCTGATATACACTAAGGTAAACTTCAGTGGCAACACCTATCTTCTTGCATCTCTTAGCGGCAGGCCATCATTGCTGATAAATACAACAGGAAGCGTCTATTCACTCGTACTTAATACCGGGCAGGTAAGCAGCATAATAGGCCCTGGCATAATCCAGTCAAGCCTCAAGCAGATAAACACCACATATCTTACGGTAGCGATGCAGAAGTACAACGCGTCATCTTCAGGACCGCTCAACCGATGCCTTGAATCTACCGGATTGTCGACGGGTGCAACCTGCACGTACGCAAACAACTGCCAGGCATGCACTCAGATACCTGCGTGCGGAGGAGTAACTAGGGCAAACTTCCAGAGCGCATTCTACGCTACTGGAGGTATATACGGGCCACTTGCGGCAGGAATAATGCAGTTAGAGGCCGAATATGCAAACCTGACCAAGAACTTTTCAAGGTACTACTCAAGCGTGCGCACACTTAATGCAAGCAATGCGCAGACTAATGTTGGATTAATCGAGGCGTCATTCAGCAATATATCGACGATAACAAGCAACATTTACCAGAACCCGATATTCCCTCCTCCACAAACTGCAGACTACAATCAATGCAGCGGAGTTGGCGCAGGTACAGGCAATGTCCCTACATCTGGGCCATGGTACTGCTCTTCATTGGGCTTCTGCGAATTTCTTACATACAACTACACGCTACTGGGCAACATCCAGTCATATCTTGGCAGCATTGAGGCGCTCCCCCTGTCACAGTCGCAGGTAAGCCAGACTGCAACAAACATCACCGAATTCGAGTCAACTTATGCGGCACCAATCCTTAACCAAAAGGAGCACGAACAGGCGTTGGGAATTGCAAATACTGTCCTTCCCGGCTACAATTCCTTTGTATCGGGATCACAGGCTCTTCTTACCCACATATCAAACACGCTGTTGCAAAGCTCTCTTTCAAGGCTACAGGCGAACTACACGCTTCTGACAACTAACTACGCTTCAGCAAACCTCATCGCATTAAACAGCACGCTGATAAAGCAGTTTGCTGCTCTAAAGTCTATATACTCTAGCCTTAACACGACCTATTCATCAACGGTATTCCTTGCTCAGAACAACACTGTAAGGCTCATAGATCTGCAGGCCGGAAACTACAATCCATCGCCGCAGCTCACTGCCCTAAGCTTCAGGGAGCAGATCCTCAACACTCAGGTTAACGGAAAGGTCAGCAATCTCTCTGCAATGAATGCGCAGCTCATGTCGGTGAATCGGCAAAGCAGCACAATATCCAACAATCCAAGCATAAGCCAATTAGCTGTAAGGGCGATATCCGCACCTATTGCATCTGCAATATTTGCTTCAATGGCAACGCCTTATTCAACCGCAGTACGCAATGCCCCACTGCTATCGATAATACCTTCAGTAATACTGGGAATACTTATCCTTGCACTGCTCCTGCGCTTCCAGCATGGCCTGAAGAAGAGGCAGCGCCTTAGCCTTAACAAGCGCACGGAGAATAACTGGAAGATACTCTTCGTAGTGGTAATAGTGTTGGTCATTCTATTCATAGGAGGCACATATGTCGCGGCATCTGATGCAAACGCACAGGCGCCACTTGCAACATTTACAAACGCGATACAGAATGCGAATTCGGTAATAATTGCAATCAATGGCACTTCGAGCAATTCCACAGTCTCCTGCGCAGCAAGCATAAAGTCCACCCTTCTCTCAATGCACAAGCAAGTCCAGACAATAACCATAAGCGCAATATCATGCAATAACGGGCAGCCCCTTGAGACTACGGACAAGTGCCTTTCATACTATGCAAACAACCGCATACCCGTCATAATACTTAGTAGCGGCACTGCGGATTCAATAACTGCGTATTCGTACTACGGGAGCATTCTCAGCGTCACCGGGGATGCGCAGTTCATGAATACCTGCGTAGCCTCAAGCATTATTAGATAAGGTGGGCAACTTGGCTGACAAGGAGAAGCAGAAAGAGAAAGACGGTAAAAAGGCTAAAGGCAGCCCCTCCAAGTCAGAGAAAAGCGGCAGCAGCAAGGCGCAGGGCAAAAACCAGGGACACAGGCTCATACTTGCAGCGATAATCCTAATGGTAATAATCGCAGTGCTTGTTGTAGTGCTGTCGCCTTCTTCAGGGTTTGCGCCTACGGTTCCGTTCTCTACCTTCAGGTCAAGCCTGCAGACGGCAAACAGGATAAGCGTTACTGTAACCTACTCAAACCAGAGCCAGTATGCAAACGAGAGCCTATGCTTCACGTCAATGCTAGAAGTAATATCCCATAACCGAAAGCCATCAACAATAGACTTCTACATAATCGACAACAAGACGGCAACATGCACCTATTCTACTACCGGTTTTGGCGGTTCGGTTAATCCCGTTACTACAAATTCAACATACTGCCTGGGCAAGGCGTACGCAGAGGACGGGCTATTCCTGAATTACAGCAACTTCAATTCAACAAGGATATATTCTAACCGCATGTACGTTTATGGAAATAACGCCTATATGGCGCAATGCCCAATTGCTGTAGAACTAAGCTGATGTGCCTACCGGAAGCGGGGTGTCCTGGCTTATTATCGGTATTGTTATCTCCTTTGGAAGTATTGAGTCAAGAACCCTGTTTATCTCAAAGGCCTTCTTCATTGTGACGTTGTAGTTCTTTCCGCCCTTGTTAAACTCGTTTAGCTTTATGAAGTACCAGCCTTTGTTGCTTATCCTCCACGCAACAAACGTCCTCGAAGTGGTATTGCGTTCCCAATCAATCAGCTTCTGGAACTGCTCAGGCTCTATCGAGAGGCTGCCGCGGTCCCAGGCCTTGCATTCAATTGCAAAGCAGACCTCTCCTTTAAGGGCGAGTATGTCAGGGCCCAAAGCATTCACTCCGCTGCCTGCAGCACGCACAACAGAAAATCCAAGATCAGCAAATTTGTTAAGCAGTTCTCGCTCAGAGCGAGCACCCTTCATATACCTTCGCAAACCGATCACCAAACACTATTTGAAACTTCTACTCTTAATAAGTTTTGCTAAACGCCAGGTCCATTTCGGTCTACAACTGTTTGAAAATGCAGTTAACGCACGCAAGATTGCATCCGCAGTAAGCAGACACGCACTGCAGGACAAAAAACCAAATACCTGCAACAACGCTTTATGGCGTCGTTATACATTAAACTTATTAAACTTCTTATTCTAAGATATTATTAGAAACAGTTGACTAATGGGTGTGACTATGATAATTTATACTTATCCGACTACAAAAGCAAATAAAGGCCGCGAGTCGCAAAGCCGCACGCTACTTTAAGTCAGCTGTTCCTAAAAAGTGGTAAACATGCGCGCAGCAAAGGCATTACGAGTTGATTTGCCAATGATCTGGCTAGCCTCGCATTGTTTTGCATCATATTCAAACAGGTAATCTTATGGCTAAAACGTATCTAGAAATCGTAAAGTACATGGTAGAGGCAAAGTTCAACATAGAGGGCTTAGTTGACAAGCCTGACATAATCGGAGCGGTATTCGGACAGACCGAAGGGCTGCTTGGAAACGACCTTGACCTAAGGGAACTGCAGAAGAACGGAAAGATAGGCAGAATAGAGATAGAAGTAAATCAGTCATCCAACAAGACGTTTGGAAAGCTATTTCTTCCGGCATCGCTGGACAGGGTAGAGACTTGCATACTTGCAGCTGCTGTAGAAGCGGTTGACAGAGTAGGGCCTTACGAGGCAATATTCTCGGTTGACAAGGTAGAGGATACAAGGTCAGAGAAGAGGAGAAAGATACTTAACAGGGCAAAGGAGCTGGTAAAGAAGCTCATGACAAGCGGAGGAATGCCTGACAGCAAGGAAATCTCAGAACTTGTGCAGGCAGACGTAAGGGCAAGCGAGATCACTGAATACGGGCCTGAGAAGCTTGCAGCAGGACCAGACATCGCAACTAGCGAAGAAGTGATAGTTGTAGAAGGAAGGGCAGACGTCCTTAACCTGCTAAGGAATGACATAACCAATGCAATAGCAGTCGGAGGGGCAACAAACAACATACCAAGATCTATAGTAGACTTGATGAACCAGAAGGACTCGACTTTGTTCCTTGACGGAGACAGGGGAGGCGACATGATTGCAAGGTCAATACTCAACGTTGCCGAAGTCGACTACATAGCCAGGGCGCCTGATGGAAAAGAGGTAGAAGATCTTACAAGAAAGGAGATAATCAAATCAATAAGGACGCGTATACCTACTGACCAGTACAAAGGCCTGGGAGGCGTAAACCAGCAGCGCAGGGAGCAGCAGCAAAGAAGGCAGGAACCGCAGCCGCAGCAAAGGCCACAACAGACGTATCAGCAGCAACCCGTGCAGAAGCCTGAGATGCCGACGCAGCAGCCAAAAGCCACGCCGCAGGTCGATGAGGATGACAGTTCAGATCTTCCTAGGATAGACCAGACTAGCTACGAGCCAGCATCCACACTGGGCAGGATGCCAGCCCAAGAGGCAGCAAGCAACCCTGTTTTGCAGGCGCAGGTGCTATCACAGATATCTGTGGGACTGGATGAGCTTTCAGGAACACTCAGGTCACGCCTCTATGATAATGCAGGAAACGTGATTAAAGAAGTGCCGATCAGAGAGCTGCTTTCAGAAGTGGACTACTCAAAAGGGGCATATGCAATAGTTCTTGACGGGGTCATAACGCAAAGGCTCGTTGAGCTGGCGCTGCAGAAGGGGATAAAGGCAATATACGGCCAGAAGGCAAACCCTCTTACAAGGAAGTTCCACGACATAGTGCTTTACACAAAGGAGCAGGGAACAATATCCTGAAGCGAACAGTGCCAGGGCGCACGCGTCTTCCTTAGAAGGGAAGGGAGGCATAAGCATGTTTTTATTCGGAAGTAAGGGTGCAGATAAGATACCTAGCGCCGAGCTCATGCAGCTCCTAAATTCGATATTCAACAAGAGGTTCGCGCAGCTTGAGTCAAGGGCAGCAGGCATAACTCTCCAGCTCACAAAAGAGAAGGAGAGGTTCGCAATGTCATGCGATAATTTTGAGAGGCTGAATGCGGAGCCATACACAGAGGATTTATGGAATCCTAACATAAACGCAATAAATAGCCAGAAAGCTGCATACTCGACCAAGCTCAGGAATCTGGTATCAGAGATGGACCTGTCCACGCAAGACGCACTGGATGTATACTCAAGGTACAGAGATATCCTTCTGGCCGTAGATGATGCTACAGAAAAGATCCTTAAGGCAAACGCAGACTTCAAGATCGTCCTTTACTGCTATTCAAACCATCTTAGGGAGTTTAAGAAGTCATTCTCTTCCATAGAGCAGCTAAGAGATACGCTCAAGAAGGAGCTTGAGTCAAGGGCTGCGGACTACGAAATATACTACAGGATATGCAGCAACATCTCAAGACTGCATCAGCATACCGAGGAGCTTGAGCTCCTTAATGGCAGCATAAGCGCCCTCTGTGAAACTTCTGGTAGCATAGACGAGAGTTCAATAGGGAGGGAGGAGGCCGAGGTATCCAGGAAGATCTCAGAAAAGGCCAAAGAGCTTCAGGCTGCAGCCGCACAGATATCAGACCTGTCTAACTCAATAAACATGCTCGTTGCACCGCTCAGGAAGGCATCAAGGAAGTTCGACCACGCCTCAGGAAGGAAGATACATATCACAGATTTCATTGAGGACCCGATAAATACCATAAAAGGCAAAGAGGATTATGACAGGTTCATTGATCTTGTCTTGGACCTAAAGAAATATGTCGATGCGGATTCCAGCGATGTGAAAAACAGGGAAAGCACCATTGCCTCGATAACTGCGCTGGCAGCTTCAGATATGCTCTCTGACATAAATGGCCTTGAAGGCATGAAATCAAGAAAGCGTGCGATAGAAAGCGAGATAAGGGATCTTGAAAGGATAATGGACGGGCTGAAAGAGGGAAGAAGCGGCATAGCCAGTTCTGCGCACGAGATGGAGCGCATGCACAAGGCAGCAGAAGAGTTGGAAAGGTCAAGGATAAAGCTCAAAGAACAAATTGAGAAAGAGTTCCTTGACAATTACAGCAAGAAGATATCAATAATCATGTGATTGCATATCGCTTCTCTATCTCGGTCTTTAGCTGAGCTATGAAGTCTGAGTTCTTTACCTGGTTCTTCTGCGTGCCATCCCTCATTCTTACGGCCAGGGTTGCGCTCTCCTCCTCCTTCTTGCCCACCACAACAGTGTAAGGTATCTCATGCATCTTGGCATCCCTTATCTTGTACTGGAGAGTCCTGTCTGAAATGTCAAGAAGTGTCCTGATCCCATTCTCTTTAAGCTCTCTGTAAACTTTTTGAGCGTAATCGCTTACCTGTTCAGAAATGGATACAACCGCGACCTGTGTAGGCGCAATCCATACTGGCAGCTTTCCATGGAAGTGCTCTACAAGTATTGCAGTGAACCTCTCAACAGACCCAAGCGCAGCACGGTGTATTATCACAGGACTATGCTGTTTTCCATCCTCTGCAGTGTATTCAAGACCAAAGCGCAAAGGCTGTTGGTAGTCGACCTGCATGGTAGCGCATTGCCATGCCCTGCCCATTGAGTCATGAACATCAAAATCAATCTTTGGTCCGTAAAATGCGCCCTCCTTGTCCTTAATCTCATATTCCATTGCGCTCTTTTCAAGAGCGCTCCTAAGCTGCTTTGTGGCCTTCTCCCATAGTGCTTCATCGCCCATATGCTTGTCTGGCATTGTCGAAAGCTTGGCAGTGAACTTAAGTCCGAAAGTTTCGTAGACCGTCTTGACAAACTTTAGGAACCTGCCCGCCTCTTCCTCAATCTGGTCCTCCCTTAGGAAGATATGGCCGTCGTCCTGAGTCATCTCCATCACCCTGAAGAGGCCAGTAAGCGCCCCGCTCACTTCCTTCCTGTAGAGCTTGTCAAAGGTAGCGGTGCGGAAAGGAAGTTCCCTATAACTCCATTTCTTTGATTTGTAGATAAGTATCGTAGATGGGCAGTTCATGGGCTTAAGTCCGAGCTGCCCCATGTCGGTATCAAACATGAACATGTTCTCTTTATAATTTTCAAAGTGTCCGCTCACATGCCATAGCGCAGTGTTTGCGATAGCTGGAGTACTTGTCTCTTCATAACCATCCTTCTCCTCGAGCTCCCGAATAAATTTTATAAGCTGTTTGTAGATTGTGTAGCCGTTAGGATGCCAGTATACCATTGACGGAGAGACTTCCTGGAAGCTGTAAAGGTCAAGCTGCTCGCCTATCGTCCTGTGGTCCTCCTTTGCAAGCCCAGACCAGTCACTCTTCCTTACTATGGACGTGTTTATCTCAACAGGCTTTACCTTTTTGTATATCTTTTCTGATGCCTTTGGCCCATAGCTTCTTGCCTGCTCGGCAAGCGGATGCCCCTTTATCGCAAATGTGGGCTTCTTCGTCCATCCGAATGGGGCCTTGTAAACCTTGAACTCCTTTGAAATGTTCTTGTACATATCATTTATGATCTGCATTGCCTCTTTTGGACGTGCAAGGTTGTTGCTAAGGTGTGCATAAGGGTAAAGTACGACGGTCTTCCTTCCAAGCTGCTTAAGAAATTTCTCTATGTCCTTTACTGCAGTATCTCCAGTCTCAACCGTATCTCCTTCCTCTATACTGATAAGTACAAGAAGGGCGTCATCTACTGATACGCTTTTCTGCTCAGGTTCTTCGTAAACTTCAGCCTCAGGCCTGATTGCTTCATACTTAATGTTATCAGAGTCTAACTCCAGTATCCTCACTATATCACTGACAGAATAGCTTATGACCCTAAGAATTTAAAGCCTTTCTTCAGCGACTGCGGCATTAACGTTAACTATTAGGAAGGCTTATATATTATAATGTCATAACATTAAATTATATACAAGATGAGTCCATGGCTGGGGAAAAAAGGAAATATACTACGATAACAATACCAACAGCACTGTTCGATAACATAAAGAGGGAGATAGCTGCTACAGGCTTTTCTTCAGTATCCGATTACGCTACATACATACTGCGCGAAACTACCGCAGAGCTAGCCCTTAGGAAATCGAGCAACAAGTCGAAAAGCGCAATTGCAGAAAAATTAAAGGCATTAGGATACATCTCGTGATAAAATGGCAGGAATCAAGGACATTATGGGAGCCTTAAACAAGGAGCAGTCAAAAGCGAACTGGGAGAAATTCGGGAAAGCAGTAAAGTCGTCAGGATTGAAATACTACCATATCGAATTTGACAAGTCTAAGGTAAATGAACTTGAGGATTTAAGGAAAGCGCATGCAGACTTGTACGATTCCAAAGAGAAGCTTGTATACAAGATACCTATAATCATGGAAAACGGGAAGAAGATAAGAGGAGCAACAATCTACCTGAAAGGACTGCTTAATCTGAACAAATAGGCGACTTTATGATAAAGCAAAATATAGATGAGCTAGAGGAAAAAGGCATTTATGTAATCAGAGAGGCAAAGACCAAATTCAAGAATGTGGCAGCGCTCTGGTCTATGGGAAAGGATTCTACTACAATGCTTGCACTGGCGAGGAAGGCGTTCCTAGGAAAGGTCCCATTCCCTGTCATCCATATTGATAACGGCATCGATTTTCCAGAAACATATCAGTTCAGGGAGGAGCTTGCAAAGAAATGGAAACTTGATCTTATAGTTGCAGAAAGCGAGATAAAGCCGGAGATGTCGGGTTTTTCCTGCTGCGGCGAAAACAAGACTGTCGCGCTCAAGAAGGTTATGGCAAAGTACGGATTCGACGCCCTCATAGTCTCTATCAGGAGGGATGAGCACGGTATAAGGGCCAAGGAGAGGTACGTGAGCCCCAGGGATCATAACTTCAAATGGAACTATAAAGACCAGCCCGCCGAGCTTTGGAACGATTATTCATCTAAGCTAGATGAGAAAGGGCACGTAAGAGTGCATCCACTTCTGGACTTCAATGAAATAGACGTCTGGAATTACATAAAGAGAGAAAAGGTACCTATGAACCCACTCTACTATTCAAGGAACGGATACAGATACAGAAGCCTTGGATGCACCCACTGCACGACAGCAGTAAAGTCCAATGCAAAGTCAATAGATGACATAATCAAGGAGCTCGAGGTCACCAAGGTCGAGGAAAGGGCAGGAAGAGACCAGGACAAGGAAAAAAGTTACATTATGTCAAGGCTCCGCGCACTCGGATATATGTAGGTGGTAAATTGGTATTCAAAAAAGGACACCCAACTTATCTAAAGCATTACTCAGAAGAAACTAATGAAAAAATGAAGAAGGCATGGATGCATAGAAAATTTCCAGAAAAGGATAGCGAATTAGAACTCAAATTACAAATGGCATCAAGTCAAAATTATATAAAATTCGAAAAGCAAGCCCAATTTACAGGCCGCCCTGACATATTTATCCAACCTACTCCATGTATCTTTGTAGATGGTTGTTATTGGCACGGTTGTAATTGCAAATTTAATCAAAATCAAAAAGGCCAACATGCCGATTATATAAAAACTAGAATCCAACCTGACACAGTAGTAAGTGAAGAATTTACTAACCAAGGCTTCATAGTGCTTTGGTTTCGAGAACATGAAATACAAAGGGGCATTTAGAGTGCATAAATAAGACAAGATCATACCGTAATGTTTCAAAGTGAAAAGATGGACATAACTAGAGTAACTCTATTAGGACATAAAGATCACGGTAAATCGACTTTGATAGGAAATCTACTAATAGAAACGAAATCCGTATCATCCCAAAGGATAAACGAAGCAAAGAAGATAAGCAAACAGCTTAATAGGCATTTTGAGCCTGGATTCATCCTAGACAGTTTTGAGGAGGAGAGGGAGGGCGGCCTTACCATAGATACTACTAGGGCACAGATACTATACAAAAAGGGCGCTTTCGAGTTCATAGATGTGCCGGGGCACGAGGAGCTGATAAAGAACATGATAAGCGGGGCATCTAATGCAGATTTTGCAATCCTTATGGTCTCTGCAAGAAAAGACGAAGGAATAAGGGATCAGACACTAAGACATCTGTTCCTCGCGCAAATGCTCGGTATAAGGAAAATAATAGTTGCCGTAAATAAGATGGATCAAATAGGCTATGATGAAGAAGTATTTTCAGGAATAAAGGAAACAATCTACGAATTCCTGACAAAGATAGGATATGAACTCAAGAACATACACGTCGTTCCGATATCAGCATATAATGCCGAAAACCTGAAGTCCAGATCTAAGAACATGAAATGGTATAAAGGCAAGCCACTGCTGGACATAATGTTAGAAGAATCCAAATCCGAAAATAGGTCTGCAGGTACTGAACTTAGGGTATCAGTACAGGGTACTTTAGACGGACAAGATTTACTTATAGGCAGAGTACTGTCAGGCACGCTCAGAAACGGCGAAAGGATAGTAATGCTTCCTCAAAACTCTCAATACAAGGTATCAACTCTATTCATAAAGGGCAAGAAGGCAAAGTCAGCCAAGCCAGGCCAAAGTGTAGCTATAAAGCTGGACAAGAAGCCACCTGTAGAAGCAAGAGGCTCAGTCATATGTCATATTGACAAGTCAATAAAGCCAGACAGCAGATTCAATGTGCTCATGTTCGCTGTGAAGAAGCCAGGCTCAGAAACAACCATAAATTTCAATGGAAACTCGCTAGGATGCAAGCTACGCATAACAGAAGTTATAGACACCACAACAGGAAGCAGGACAAACGAGGCACTAAAGCCGCTCAACGCAGCAAAAGCAGTTATAGATATCAACAGAAAGATAGTCGCAGAGCCTTTCAGCAAGTCCGAGCAGCTTGGGAGGTTCGTTTTATACGAAAAAGGGGAATTCTCAGGAATAGGCGTTATTATATAAGTTATAACAATAATGATTGAGTGATTTTATGAAAGTAATGATATTAGGCGCAGACGGATATCTGGGATGGCCATTGTCGCTGAGGCTTATGGCGAGAGGTCATGAAGTGATAGGAGTGGACAATTTCGCTACCAGAAAGTCAGTGAAGGAAGTAGGTTCAGATTCAGCAATACCTATCCTTAGCATGGAAAATAGGGTGAAAGCAGCCAAAGACATCCACGGATACAATATGAAATTTTACAGAGGCGATATAACAAAGTACGGCGTCCTTCATAAAATAATAAAGGAAGAGAAACCAGACACAGTGGTTCATTTTGCTGAGCAAAGGTCTGCGCCATATTCAATGATAAACGCAAAGCATGCTGCGTATACTATGTCAAACAACATCATAGGAACTATTAATCTCATATATGCCATAATGGACATAGACCCAAAAATTCACATAGTAAAGATGGGAACCATGGGCGAGTTCGGGACTCCGAACTTCGATATCCCGGAATCCCCATTTGTAGATGTGGAAATAAACGGAAGAAAGGACAGGATAACAACACCCAAGTTTGCAGGATCGTGGTATCATTGGACAAAGGTGCACGACACCAACAACATACTTTTCGCAAACAAGGCGTGGAAGATAACAACAACAGATATAATGCAAGGGCCGGTATACGGAACCAGGACAAAGGAAATAACGGACAAGAAGCTCCACAGCCGTTTCGATTTTGATGAAGTATGGGGAACTGTAGTTAACAGGTTTACAGTAGAATCAGTGCTTGGAATACCGCTTACTGCTTATGGCGCAGGTGGCCAGATAAGGGGCTATCTATCGCTTGAGGACAGCATGGAGGCGCTAAGGCTTCTTGTAGAGAATCCTCCAGAAAGCGGCTCATACAGGTCAGCAAACCAGTTCGTTGAGCTTCTGAGCATAAATGAAATAGCAGACATCATCCAAAAGGCAGCAAAGAAGCATGGGATAGACATTGGCGTTGAGCACATGGAGAACCCCAGAATAGAAGCGGACAGACACTACTACAATCCAGAGATAAAGGTTCTCCCAGCCCTCGGATTCCACCCAAAGCTAAAGATGGCAGACCTTTCAGAGCAGCTGGTCAAGGATGTGATGCCTTACAAGGCACGCATGAACAAGTTCAGAGAAAGAATACTGCCGCACACAAACTGGAGAAGAGTAGAAAACGCCAGGTAATCAGAGGTTCTCAAAGGAGTATTCAATGGCTTTATGGTAGTTGTCGGTATCTCCTACATTTAGCCATCTTTCTTTCTCTAGGAGTATCCCATAAGCCTTGCCTCCGCTCTTTATCAGGCTCTGGATACCTGCGGTAAGCTCAAGCTCGCTTCCTGTAGGCTTGGATGTCTTAAGATGTTCGAATATTTTATGTGAAAAGACATACACTGCAGATATCATCATGTTTGATTTAGGGTTCTTTGGCTTCTCCTCTGCGCCAGTAATCCTGAATGCCTTATGCCCCATGTAAGTCCATGCATCAGCCACTTCTGCTATGCCGTACCTTTTGGGGTTGTCCGTCTTCCTTAATAGCAAAACAACGTCTGCGTCTTTCTCCATGAATAGGCTTGCAGCCTCTACGTATCCTCCAGTGAGTACTCCATCATCAGCGTGCACAAATACTGGTTCATGGCTTGCATAGTCCTCTCCGCGCAGTACCGCGTCTCCAAAGCCCTTTGGCTGGTTCTGGAAGACAAATGTAACTCCGCGGTCAAAAAGGTAATCCATAAGCAGCGATCTGTGCTTTCCAACCACAAAGCAGAATTTCGACACGCCTGCAAGTGCAAGCGAGTCCATTATGTAATCTGCAACAGGCACAATTATCTTTTCGTTGTTCTCAGTTTTGAAGAGCGGCAGGAGTGCCTTTGGAACAACAGAAGTAACCCTTTTCATGCGGCTCCCTTCGCCTGCTGAGGTCACTATTGCCTTTAGCACTCCGCTCTTAATGCAAACACCACTATTAGTTAGATAAATAAGCTTTTAATACTAAATACTTTTGAGAAAATGAAGCACATCCTGATGATGGAAACAGGCTCACTAAAGGTAGTTGGCGGAGCAGCAAAGGACACGTACAAGCTCTACGAAAAGCTAAGGCAGAACAAAAACTACAGTATAGACCTTATGGGGGACTTTTCAAAAATAGGCAGATCTGCAGATATGGTTACACTAACAGAAATGATGTCAAAGAAATATGACCTTATCTGGATGAATTCGATTAGGGACGTGCCAATTGCAGAAGCGTACAGGAATGCGCACAAGGGAAGCATAACAAAGTTCCTTTACGTTGACCGCGGCAATGTGGTGCTCAATTCAAAGAGGGCAGGCCTCAAGAAGCTGCTCCCAAAAATGATTGCAAGAAGGTACCTTATTTCAAAGCTTGAGGGCTGGCTGGACTACTACATCGCAATATCCGCAGAGCAGTATGAGCATGCAAGGAGCTTCTTCAGGAAGAACACTGCTGTAAAATACATAATGATAGCGCCTCATGAAGAGTACAAGGTGCTAAAAACAAAGCGCACATTCAGCGGCGCACTGGCAGTCTCAAGGCTTGATGAAAGGCAGAAGAAGATCAGCTTTATGATAAAAGGCATGGCAAGGGTAAAAGAAATGCACCCAGAACTGCGCAAGAAATTAATGCTCAAGATAGTCGGAACAGGCGTAAGCGAGCCTGAATACAGAAAGCTAGCAAAGTCGCTGGGCTTGGATGAAAACATTCTGTTTGAAGGATTTCTTACCGGAGAACCTCTAATAAAAGAATATAACAATGCGGGCTTCCTTGTATCCACTTCCGAATGGGAAGGGCTTGGAAGGTCGCTGCTTGAGGCTATGGCATGCGGTCTCCCACTTCTAATTAACGATAACATAAACACGCTGATCAAAACAAAACCAGAAACACATTTAGTTAAGGATGGGTTCAATGGACAGCTTTATGAATATGGCAACCTGGAGCAATTTTCTGACAAATTCTACGAGTTATATTCCAAACCCGCACTGCAAAAAAGGTTATCCTCTAATACAAAGCATTTCATAAAGCAGTTCAGCTTTGGCAATGTGGTAAAGAGCTACAAAGAGATAATCGACGGCATATAACTGCTCAGTATTGTAGCCCTTTGTAAGCTTCACGCAGCTTGTTAACTGAAACCTTGATGCCATCCTCTTTGAAATACCTTCTATCAGTGTAATTTATAGAAATCGGAGAGATCTTAATGAAGATACCTCCCTCCTGCTTGATCATGTGTCCTCCCATACTATCCGTGTTCCATTTATCAACTCCGGTAAGTCTCATGCTTCTGTTCATGTATACCCGTTCGACATCCTGGTCAGGAACCTCGTTTGCCATTCCCTCTACCTGCACACCAACCTTGAATCCTATTACATCCTTTGGCGATGAAAATATTGCAAGCGAAACCCTTGACCTTTTCTTTATATCAACTACGTGCCTGGTGTTTGCCTGTGACATAAAATAGAAATTTAAGTCAGCATCATATGAGAAATAGATCGGAGTTGCCCATGCACCATCATCCTCTCCAGTCGCAAGAACTGCAACCAACGCTGACTTCAAGCAATCGTTTATCAATCTTGCCAGTTCGGGGTAGTCGTCATCTTGCATTGCACATGCCCCAATTAATCGCTGCTTTTAAAGTCTACTGCAACTCTCCTATCTTCTCCAGTTACATACATTTTTACTACTTCAGCCTTAAAGAATCTAAATTCTGAGGGTTCAATATACTGCTCCGGCTTGTAAAGCTTAGCCGCATCGCCTTTCGATTGGGGGAAAAGCCTCTTGCAATAAAGCTCTATGGCCCTATTTAAGTCGCCTTTCTTTAACTGGGTTATCTTGACTTCTATTTGAACTCCGTCAGTCTCGCCGATAGGTTCTTCAGAGCTGAATATTGCCAATGCAGAATTAGGGTTCTCTTCAATATGTTTGGCGTGCCTGGAATCTATTGCCGATATGAAGTAGAAATTATACTCGGAATCATGGGCGTATGCAACAGGTGCGACCCACGGCTTTAGATCCTTGCCGCAGGTTGCCACAACCATGTATGTATTGTGGTTTATGATATATTTTGCCTTCTCCTCATACGTTCCGACTTGTCTTACCATACTACAAACTCTCTTCTAAACAATATAAGCCTTTCTTATCAGTTTTTCTTATCAAGGTACTCTTTGAGCTCTGAAAGACCCTTATCAAGGCTGTACTTGGGTGAATAACCAAGCGCCTTCTTTATCTTGCTTATGTCCGCTATACGGCTAGGGCTGTCGCCCTGCCTCTTTGCAGCCTTTTCAACCTTGGCCTTTTTGCCTACAGCGACCTCTATCCTTCTAAGCAGCTCATTTGTAGATGTTCCACTCCCTGTGCCCACGTTAAATTCGCCTGATACTCCTTCCCTAAGCCCTAGAACAACTGCCTGGGCTATGTCCTTGACATAAATATAATCCCTTTTGTCTTCCCCGCTTCCGAAGACAGTAACTTCTTTTCCATTCATTACATTCAGCATGAAGTTTGTCACTGCGCCTCCGTACGTGCTGTTCTCCCTTCTTGGGCCGTAAACATTAAAGAACCTGAAACACACGCACTCCATCCCATAAACCGCAGTGAACGTCCTGCAGTATATCTCAGAGCACACTTTTGTCGCGCCGTAAGGCGAAACTGGACCGTACGGCGCAGTTTCAGATATTATTCCAGTCACTCCGGCGTCGTAGACTGCTCCAGATGATGCAAAAATAAATTTCTTTATCTTGTTTTTGGACGCAGCTGTAAGCAGATTAAGATTTCCAGTAAGGTTTACTTCGTGGTACAGGATCGGATTCTCAACTGACTTTGCAAGGTCCCCCTTTCCGACCATATTGATTATGGCATCTACTCCATTCACTGCCTTATCTACGGTATTCTTATCGAGTATGCTCCCTTGAACAAACTCAAAATAATCCTTGCCGATGTGCTGACTTATGTTGTCCTTCTTGCCTGACGAGAGATCGTCTACTACCCTAACCTTATAGCCCGATTCTACAAGCATGTCAACGATACAGCTGCCTATAAACCCCGCTCCTCCTGCCACAAGTATTTTTTGCGTCATGATATCAGATCAAAATATAATTTTTTTCAGGTTCTCAATGGTCTGGTCAAGCTTTGCCTTTCCTTTTGCCTCAACGCTTACTCTTATGACTGGCTCAGTACCGCTCTTCCTGACTATGAACCAGAAGTCCTTCCCAACTATCTTTACTCCATCACGGTCAGTATTCACTACCTTTCCGCTGTTCATGTATTTCTCATTGACTTTGGAAAGAATATCATCAACGTTCATGCCGTTTGCTATGGGTATCTTTATCTTTTCAGAATTGTATTTTGGCAGCATGTCAAAAAGCTCTGCCGAGCTCTTCTTCTGCGACGCCAAGAAGTCAAGCATGAGTGCAAACGCCATTGCTCCGTCTCTCACATACTGGTGCTTAGGATAAATGAAGCCACCGTTATCCTCAAACCCGGCAAAGCCTCCATTTTCAATGAGCTTTCGCGAAACGTGTATGCTGCCTATGTGGGTCCATTCCGTTTTTATCCCGTGTTTTTCAAGAAACTCGTCAACGAGGTTTGAGCTTGAAAACGGAGTTGCTACAATTTTTGACCTTGGTTTTTCTTTCAATGAGACCCAGTATGCCAAAAGCACGCCGCTTCTGTCACCAAGCTGGACTTTTCCATCAGAATCAATGAATATTGCCCTGTCAGCATCGCCATCGTGCGCAACCGCAATGTCAACTTTTAGCCTTGTTGCCAGCTCAGCGGTCTTCTTCAGGCTCATCGGAGTGGGCTCGGGGAGCCTTTGCCTGAAAAGAGGGTCAAGTTCTGTTCCGATTTCATGAAGTTCGCAGCCCAGCTCCCTGGCCACTTTTACGCTAGTGAGTGATCCTACGCTGCTTCCGCCATCAACAAGAACCCTGAATCTCCTTTCACGTATCCTTTTCACATCAACGTGCCTGAGTATGCCCTTTACGTACTGGTCGATAAGGCCGGGCACCTCTTTTACATCGTGTCCCAGATCTCTCCATTCAACCTCCCTGAACTTTCTGCTAAAGTAGTATTCCTCAATCATCTCCTCATTCAGGCTGCTAGTCTCAACACCATCCGCGTCAATTACCTTAATGCCGTTAAACTCTGGCGGATTATGGCTTGCTGTAACCATCACTCCCCCATCATACTTTCCATTCTTTATGCCATACTGCAATGTTGGTGTTGGAAGTATGCCTGCATAATAAACATCAATCCCTGCGCTAAGAAGCCCGCTTGTGAGCGCCCTCACGAGCATATCTCCTCCAGCTCTGATATCCCTGCCTACAAGCACCTTGCTTTTTTCATTGAAGTAAGTGCCAATTGCCTTGCCCATCCCCAATGCAAGCTCCGCAGTAAGTTCACGGTTTGTGACCCCACGCACTCCATTAGTTCCAAATAGCCTCTTCAATAAATTACCTCTTAAGCCTAGATCCCTTTGTAAGCTCCTTCTTGTCAATGCCATAAAAGTCGTATATTATAGGAGCTATATCAAGCACGCTTATGTCCTTGTAATCCGCCTTGGCGCAGTTTGAATAAAGGCCGAATATTCCATATCTTGTATGGTCTCCACG
This sequence comes from Microcaldota archaeon, assembly GCA_028866935.1. Taxonomy (GTDB): domain Archaea; phylum Micrarchaeota; class Micrarchaeia; order Micrarchaeales; family CABMGC01; genus JAJZNA01. Next base: position 48,953 of record JAGWHH010000001.1, read on the forward strand.
CCTTGCAGGTTCAGGCTCAGCGAATATGCTCTCCTCAGAATGGTTGAACACATCAATAGTGTATCCGGCCCCGGCTTCCACAATCATATCCGGCTGTATGAAAAGTTCTGTATCCTTATAGTAGTCCTTTCCAGAATGTAGTCTTGCTATTGGCTTGCAGCTGCCATCCTTTAGGTCTTTAAGCCCCATCCCTATCTCCTCCACAAGCCTCCTGCGCCGCTCATCCTCCTTAACTGCAGGCTCATTAAATCTAGAATCATTTATCCAGATGTTGCTTACCGGATTGTTAGATAATGAAGCAAATGCCTTTGTGTTCTTCATCGCAAATGTGCGTTTGTTTACAAAGTCCTCATAATCAGTCTCGACCACGCTTGCGCATATGAACCTTGTGACCATCTTTCTTGATGATGTTTGGATCTGCTCTTTGTACCTATGCTCCTTCAATCCCTCTGAAGAGGTCTCCTTTTTGGAGAGCGACATATCAACCATAGGCCCTCCTACATTTACGTTTGGGCTTAGTGATGCATATCTGTTATTTATTAGCCAGCTGTTTAGCAGTATCTTCTTCTTTATCGCCTGCGCACCGTGGTCTGATACGAGCATTATTGCAAAGCCTTCCTTCCTTTTCTGTGCATAACCTATAAGCCACTGGATGAACTTGTCTATCTCTTTGTAAAGCGGTGCAACATAGTCTTCCCAGTCATTCCGGTTAAGCGAATAATGCTGTATCCTATCTGCTTCGGTATAGCATACAAAGACAAGGTCATAATTCTCATTCCCGATAAGGTACTTGCTTACCTCTGACCTCTTCCTTATGCTATCTGCATATCCTGATGAAGCCTTAGCAAGAGTAATCTTGCCATCTTTCAAGTCCTGCTCTATTTCAGGCTCCCCCTCGAACTTGAACTTCTTTGCTATGTCTTCTATGAACTGGGAGCTGAATTTTGGCTTAAGGGGAAATCCGGTTATCATGTCTACGTTGCTGCTTCTTGAAGGCTCAGTGACCATTGCCGGTGTAACGATAAGCGCCCTAAGTCCAAAGTCTCCAAGTATGTCCCAAAATGGCGGGTTTCTTTCGGTATCGTAGAAAGTAAGCTGCTTGCCGTAGTTCTTGTCAAGGCTGAAGAAGTTCATAACTCCATGCCTTCCAGGCTCTAGGCCCGTGTATATGCTGGGCCATGCGGCCGCGGTTATTGGCGGGAGGGTGGACTCAAGGTCCGCAAGCACTCCCTTCTCAATTACCTTCTCAAAGCCATGCAGTTTATACTTTTTTGTAAGAGAAGAGACTATGCTGACAGGAGCTGAATCTATGCCTATGAGGTATAATCTCTTCCCTGTTTTTTTAGGCAAAAGGACACCACTATATTCTATGCAAATACAATACTAGCATATGCAACTACTGATTTATAATCTTTGGTAGCCTCGCCCGAATTCGAGTATTTCAAGAGCAAACCGCTCCTACCGCCACGCTTTTTTGCAAACAGTCCTGCCACGGTTATTGGTCCGTATCCGCATGCGCTGTCATCGTTCTCAAGTATGGCGCTGTTGAATTTCTCCATCTCAAGGCCCTCCAGCTGCTTTATCGCCGCCATGTCCTTGATTTCCGCGGTCTGCGCATCTTCATAATGATTGAAGTCACAGCTTGCAATGACTGTGATGTTCCTCTTAAGGCTCTGCGCGCTTTGAGCTATTGCGGTTGCAAGCCTTTGTGCATAAGGCAGCGATTGATTTCCCATCGCTATGAAGCAGCATCTTGGGCGGTCAACAACACTCTGGAGGAATGGCAGCTGAACTTCTATCGAATGCTCAAATTCGTGAGCATCTTCATCTATGCTTATGATATTGGATTGCCAAGCCAGCTCATCTGCAAGTTCCACGTCATTTTCAACTATTCCGATGGGCGTCTTCCAGTTTGCTGCGGATACGGACAGCGGCTTCCCATGACCAGTATGGTTTGGCCCTACGATCACAAAAGTGTCTATTATGTCAAGATCCGGGTTCATTGAAAGTGCCTTGTAGGTATACCCGGCCACGCTCCCAGAATAAGCATACCCCGCATGCGGTGCAACGTATGATATGGCTTCACTGGCGGATTCCTTCTCGACTTTAGCATGGCTTATGAAGCGCTCTACCATGCTAGCCAGCTTCCTCTTATCCTGCATATAAAACTGCCCGGCTACTGCGGGCTCTCTTTCCATGAAAATCCTTTTTAATTTCAACAGCTAAATAACTGCATGAAATATGACCATAACTATATAGACACAATCCTAAAAAGGCTAGCAAAAACATACGGTTTCAATCCGCACACCCAGCTTGCGCACCAGAATATAGCTGAACTGTTTGTCTCAGTGCTCCTCTCGCCTCAGAATACTGACCTTCAGGTAAACAAAACAACCCAAAGGCTATTCAAAAGGTTCAAGACTTTCGATGACTATGCAGGTGTAAACACAAGAACGCTGCAAAGCTACCTAAGCAGCCTTAATTTTTACAAAACAAAGGCAAGGAATCTAAAGAAGTCAGCGATTATGATTCAGGAAAGATTTGACGGAAAGGTACCAAAGACTATTCATGAACTTATGGAACTGCCTGGAGTCGGAAGAAAGGTTGCAAACGTTATACTTAACGAAGGATATGCGATAAACGAAGGGATAGCAGTGGACACCCACTGCGGC
>JAGWHH010000020.1 GCA_028866935.1 Microcaldota archaeon
AGATGTTTGGTTTGGCAAAGAACAGGTTTGTTGGTCTAAAGAAGGTCAGGATTCATGTGTATTCCTGTCTTCTTGCAAATCTGCTGGAATATACGATGTGATGTTTTGAACTTTGACGATGGTGGTCCTATGTAGATGTCAAGTTCCTAATTAACCATCGCGCCTGTCAAGGCTTAAATATCAGAAAGTAGAAGGTAATATTAGTGAATTATTATGGCAGCACCAGTTGCACAAAGGACTGCAGACCATAAACAAGCAGGAAATGGGAATGGTATACGCTCAGTGATGCGAGATCCAAGGCTTGCAGACGGGGCTATAGGCGAACTGATAACCCAGGCGCGCGATTTCCAAAATATAATCAAACAGATGGTACACAACAAAGATAACATTGAAGTTAGGGATGACATAGCCCGCACAGCAAATGCTGAAATACTTAACATTCACATCCTTGCAGAGTCATGCCTTGGCGTTGTTCCAGCAGAAGACAGACAGAAGGTAGCTGACATGCTTAAAGCAATGAACAAGGATTTTGAAGACGGCATAAGGGCTGCAGGCTATTCCGGTCCAGCATACGCAAATATGGAACACTTAAAGCCGCTCCTCAGGGGGCCTATTAGTGATGCATTCAAGGAATCGCTCATGGGTGGGGAATATCACGCTGATTTTGACAGGGATTATAGGCACGTTGCAGAGCTTGTTAATCGTGTTCTTGGAGAACATCTAGAAATCGTGAATGCCGCTTTTGGAGAATTGGGCATTGACACGGATGAACTTAAGGCAAGGCTCACGAAGGTAATACTAGCAATGAGGGGGACGCATCCAAGCCCAGCGCTTGCTCCTATAGGTACTGGCGATGTGAGTACTCCAGACCAAGTCATACAGGCAGATCTTGGGGGTAAGGGCCATGATATATACGAAGCACCAACCCTGGAACATGATGTTGTAGATCCGCAGGCAACGGCAGCGCATAAGGGTCATTCACAGTAGGCAGGACACAAAAGATTGCCAGCAAGAAGTAAAGCACACTACAAGCGTCCAAGCTAAATAAACATACGGCAACACAAAAGCTAACTAGAGCAAGCGCAATCCGTGCTGCTAAGGCAGGGAAGAAAGCCAACCCACACAATTAATACTAAGAATGAAAGGTCTGTTCTGCCAAGCTGCGCAAGCACATATCCTCTGGCAGGCAACTACGCCCTCTGAACAGATAATGGCCTACTTAATCCAGCAGAAGAAGACCTGCCAGAAGGTGTATGGTGGCGCCAGAAAGAGCCGCAGGCCCAGCATGGAAATGCATTAGAGGATAAGCGAGATAAACGGAACAAAGAGAATACGGTACAGAAGAAACGTCATAAGCCAAAAATGGCTATAAAATAAAACAACAAAAAAGGAAGGCGAAGTACTACTCATCCTCGAAGTCGTCGCCTTCGTCCTCAAATTCTTCTTCATCAAAGTCGTCGCTATCTTCATCTTCTTCAAATTCTTCTTCGTCTTCGTCCTTTGCCATGCGTATCTACCAGCATATTGCTGTATACTTAGCAAGGTAATACTAGATAATTATTTAAATATGCGTTTTTTGTTTGCGTTTGCCTTCCGCATAAGGAATATAATACTAACTAAAGAAAAGAATGTTATCTTAGGGGCTCTTAGCTCAACGGTAGAGCGTCCGCTTTGCAGGCGGAAGGCTGCGGGTCCGAATCCCGCAGAGTCCATTTTTGCTTCACGAGGAAGCATGGTATGAATTCCTTAAATCAATTAAATATCTGCCCCTACACTTTGATAAAAATGTAAATATTCGTAAATGTGTAGGGGTAAGTTATCTTCAAAAGTAATTTAACCTTTTAGCGGGCAATAGATGTTGATGAAAGTAGAATTAACTACTCATGCAAAAGAACGCATGAGAAAGTATAATGTTTCAAGTTCTTTGGTAATGGCAACAATGGAAAATCCAAGTAGCATTATGGAAGGTTACAACGGCAGGAAGATTTACCAAAAGAAGCTGAATGGACATATATTGCGTGTAGTAGTTGAAGAAAGCAAAGAAATAAAAGCTTCAAAAGTCATAACAGTATACAAGGCCAGAAGTGGAAGATATGACTAAATACAAGTATGATGCAGAAACAGATATTCTCCTAATAGAGCTTGGCAAAGGTAAACCAGATTTCGGAGAACAGAACGAGAATATCATAACGCATTACAACAAGAAAGGTCTGCCAATAGAGATAGAGATACTTGAAGCCAGTAAGACGGTGGCTAAGGTTATAGAGACAATGTTCAAAGAGAAGAAAGTTCAGTTGGCTGTTTCTTAAACTTTAATAAATAGGTATTGTTCATGGAAACAGAAATGGACATAATAGACATACAAAGCTAATTTATTTAGAAAATTATGAGTTATTAGACTGCAAGGCAAATATTATTGAAGTTGCTAATAAGGATAATCGAATAACTATTTTCTTAGACCAAACTATCTTTTATCCTCAAGGAGGAGGGCAACCTTATGATAAAGGCGTAATTAGTTCGAATTCTTCAAAATTTATTGTAGAAGAGGTTCGTTTTATAGATGGCGTAGTGCACCATATGGGAAGATTTGAGCATGGAAGCTTTTCTTCAAATGAAGTAGTAGAATGTTTTGTAGACAAAGAAAGATGCATATTAAATAGTAAACTTCACTCGGCAGGCCATGTGGTTGACTATGCCGTATCAAAAATTAAATCGGCTTGGATTCCTATAAAAGGCTATCACTTCCCAGAAGGGCCATACGTTGAATACGAAGGAAGCTCAGATGAGACAGATAAAGAGAAACTTAGAAGTGACATTGAAATAGCTTGCAATCAGACTCTTAAAGAAAATATAAAGCCGAAATTATTATTTATTAATAAAGGCGAAATGGCGTCAATTTGCAGGCATGTGCCAGAAAATATGCCTGAAAATAAACCAAGTAGAGTTGTAGTATTCGGAGATTTTGGCGTTCCATATGGTGGGACGCATGTGAGCAGCCTATCAGATATAGGACATATCACTATTCGCAATATAAAGGCAAAAGCGGGCAATGTGCGAGTAGGATATGATATAAAATAGGCCTACTAGAGTATTATAGTAAAAACAGTTAAGTGATATTAAATACTATTGAGTAATAGTGTTAGTAATTCGTACTCATATGCAGACGTCCGCCGAGTCCACAAACATTTCCCTCAGGGCAGGGTGCAATGGATCTGTCTTTAGTTGTCTGTAGAAATAGATTTACTAGGTTCGGATTGCTTATGGGCGGTCTTTAATAATTATTATCGCCAATATAGTTAATTGGTGAGTAGAATGGCAAAAAAATTCGCATGCAAGGATATAGGGATGTCTTGTGGTTTTGAGGCACGTGCCAGCTCTGAGCAGGAGCTAATGGGAAAGATAGCAGCACACGCTAAGAAGGCCCACAACATGTCTGAGATAGACACGGCTACAATAACAAAGGTAAAAGCAGCTATAAAGGAAGTCTAAGCTACAAGTACAGGACGCACAATCTACCTGAGGCTTAGCAGGCATGCACTACCTGGACGGTGATGGCACAGGCATTTTGAGTAATGGCCAAGCCTTTACCGTCCCTTCTGGTTCGCTTTGCTGAAGTTAGACTGGCCAGATTAATTTCGCCCATGAATTTCATGCCAACTGAAAACATAGATAAGCGATTCAAGTACTTGCTCTATTCAAGAGCATTCAGGAGCGTAGCCATAATATACATGAGCCTGGCCTTTTCCCTCTACCTCGCCGCGCTGCATGTCGGAATAATAGAAATAGGCATCGTATCGGCATTGGCGATGCTCTTCATGGTGTTTCTTACCCTTGTGCTGGGACTGGTAGGTGACAGGCATGGATACAAAACCGAACTTCTCTGCGCAGAATTCATTGCATTAGCAGGTGCATTAATCATAGGCGTATCCTCAGCTCCAGTCTACATAATGGCCGGAATGGTGATTGCAGGTCTTGGCGGCGGCGCAGGAGGGATGCGTGGCGCGTTCTCTCCCGGCACCAATGCATTCATAGCAAACAACTACAGTGATCAGAAAGACAGGATAAGGCGCTATTCGCACATAACGCTTGTGGGTTCTGTGGCATCTATAGGCGGTAGCATTCTTTTCGCGAGCGTCTCTCCGCTCAGCGGCTTTGTCGGACTGATGAATTCGTACAGGATTCTCTTCATAATCTCTGCAGTAATGCTTGTGGCATCTTTGTCATCCATTACCATGCTAACTGAGGAAAGGCGGCCACATAAGACAACAATGGTTATGAAGCGGAGCAGCATCAATTATTCCGCCAGGGTAATTGCAGCAAATATTCTGGGAGGCATGGGAGTAGGCCTGGTTATTCCATTGCTACCTCTGTGGTTGGCGCTCTCATACGAAGCTACCTCCTTGGATATAGGTATTGTCTTTACTGCGTTGTATCTTGCAGTTGCGTTGGGCTCTTACCTTTCTTCAAGGGTTGCACATAAAATGGATATGCTTAATGTGGCTGCATATACGAGACTGCTCTCAGGAGCTCTTTTGTTTGCAATGGCATTTTCTCCAACTCTCATTGCCGCAGCGCTGCTTTATATATTAAGGGGAATGCTTGCTGGTTTCGGAAGCCCAAGCAGGACGGCGGTAAACGTCAGGGGAATAGATGCTGAAGATTACGGCGCCGCCACAAGTGTACAGGGAATTGCGGCAAGGGCCGGACAGCTTAGTTCAGGCCTGAGCGGATATCTGATGGACTACTCCCTGCCGCTGCCCATATTCATAGGCGGCGCGCTGCAGTTGGCAAGCGGAGTAAGCTACAAGCTTTTGTTCAATAAGCGTAAGAGGTAGCGGGGCAGCGCTACAGAAACGGCAATCTGAAGTTCACTTTGTATGGGAAGAAATTACGGGGTTCTTTCGCGCTTGTGTGCACTGCAAACTTCGTAGGCAGTAGAGATGCACGGATGCTGATAAAACATCTTGGCAAGCTCTGCAAAAAGGGTTATGATGCCAACAAATATGATTTTTCAGCAGTCAGTGGTCTTTTGTTGTCTGAAATAAAATAACATCTGTTTGCATAGATCATCTGCTTACGACAAGCTCTTTGGATGTAACTGTAGATAAACCATATGCAAATGTAAGTACTTGCATAATAACACTTATCGGAAGGGACTGCCCAAAACGCTGCAGGGACGCAGAGCCCATAACTTTTATTCTACCTGCTCTGATAACTGCAATTACTCTATTCTTAGATCTTTTGAAAGGGTAGCAATACGTACTGTTAAAAAGTTTAATGCAGTATAGCCTTCATGGAAAAAATCTTCCAGCAGGAAGTTGAGGACCTGAAAAAGCTGTACAATTTTTCTGAGGAAGAGAATAAAATACTCGAGCAGGTTGACAAAGCCGCTGAGGAACTTGCCATTTCCGAATTTGAGCATTACATAAACCGCAAGACTAATCCAGAATTCAAAAATATAGTCAAAAAATATGGCCTTGCTGGCATACCCATAAAGAAAGAATATGGGGGCCTTGGAGCAAACATGCTGATCGCAACTCTCACAAACGAGCGATTTGGCCAAATGGATCTGGGATTCCCTACATTCTATGACGTTGATGTGTTCATAGGCGCATTAACATTGCAGAACCACGGCACAGATTCACAGAAAAAGAAATATCTCAAGCCCGTAGTTAAAGGAGATAAGATACTGGCTTTTGCTCTGACCGAGCCGCAGGCGGGCAGCGATCCCTCACTAATGAGCACAAATTACGAAAAGAACGCAGATAAATTTATACTAAGCGGAACAAAATATCTGATTACGAATGGTTCAATAGCAGATACTGTAATCGTATTCGCAAAGTCATCCCGCAATCCAAATGAGATAACTGCATTTCTAGTAGAAAAAGGCATGGCAGGTTTCAAGGTCCAGATGCACCTTACTGACAAGATAGGATTATTTACCTCAGATACGGCGATGCTTCAGTTTGACAAAGTCGAACTGACAAGCGACAACGTTCTTGGAACTACCTCAAAGGGACTTCATATCGCATATTCAGCACTTCTTAATGGCAGAGTGGGTATAGCATCAGGATGCCTTGGCGTTATAGGTGGTAGCTTAAAGGCTGCGACAGACAGGGCAAGGGAGCGCGTGCAGCACGGTAAAGAAATAGGCAAGCACCAGTTGATACAAGAGCACATTGCAGAAATAAGGCAGAACCTTGAAAAAGCAAAATGGCCTACATACTATGCAGCGATAAAGAAATCAGAATACGACAAAGATCCAGAAAATCGCCAGTTAAGGGACGAACTTGATCTGCGTACGGCCTTGGCAAAGAAAATCGCTTCAAGAATGGCATTCGAATCGGCAGACAGGGCAGTTCAGGTATTCGGCGGATTTGGTTACTCCCTTCTATCTCCTGCAGGCGCGCTCTTCTGCGATAGCAGGGTAACTAGAATATACGAAGGTACAGATGAGATAATGGAGCTGAAGATAGCATCAAGGCTTTTAGGAAAGGATTTCGAGGCGTTTGTTTAATGAAAATTAATTTTGGAGGAAACTTGCAGATAAAAGCACCTCAGGATACTGTATTGAAGTTTCTCAAAGATACGCCTAGCATTGCAGCTTCAATACCTGATTCGTCAAACTTCAAGAAAATAGATGACAAAAACTTTTCTATAGATCTAAACCTGAGTGTTGCTGGAATCAGCGGCACATTTGCAGTAGTCGGCGCAATAACACAGGCCACTTCAAAACATTTTGTCTACGCCTTAAATGGGTCCGGAATAGGTAGTACAATCAAGATCGTTCTTACTATAGATATAAGTCCTAACGGTGCTGGCTCAACAAACATTTCATGGAATTCTGATTCGGATATCAGCGGGCTGGTCAGCGGGCTCGGGGAGCCAGTACTAAGGAAGCTAAGCAATGAAAAAATCGACAGCATAATCAAAAAGGTCAAATCAAGGATAGAGAAAAGCGCAAAATAGTGTTAATATGGAAGCTTTATTCAAGCAATCAATTGATGATTTGAAAAGATTTCAAAAGTTCTCTTCAGCCGAGCTGAAGATGCTTGACAACGTAGACAAGGCAGCTGAAGAAATGGCCGAGCCAGAGTTTGAGCATTACTTAAAGCACGAAGTAAACATGGATGCTCCCAGGATTGCCAAGAAGTATGGGCTTCTGGGAATCCCAATAAAGAAAGAGTACGGGGGATTAGGGTCAAATCACCTTGTTACAGTACTGACAAAAGAGCGATTAGGGCAGATGGGGCTGGGATTCTCAAGCTTCTATAATGTGCAAGTATTCTTGTGCGGACTAAGCATGCAGCACTGGGGATCACAGGAACAGAAAAAGACCTACCTCAAGCAGGCAGCCAAAGGGGAAAAGATCTTTGCGTTTGGCCTTACAGAGCCGCAGGCGGGCAGCGATCCAACATCAATGAAAACAAATTATGAAAAAAAAGAGGGCAGATTTGTACTTAATGGGACAAAATATCTGATCACAAACGGATCCATTGCAGATTATATTATCATATTTGCAAGGTCAAAGACTTTGCAAAGCGAGTACAGTGCATTTATCGTAGACGCCAAAAGCTCAGGAGTCACCAGGATGAGGCTCAAGGAAAAGATCGGCCTCTTCACTTCTGACACTGCAATGCTAGAGTTCAAGGATGTTGAGGTAGATGACGGGATGGTCTTGGGAGAGATAGGAACCGGCATGAAAATCGCATATTCTGGATTGCTAAACGGCAGGCTTGGCGTTGCGTCTGGATGCATAGGTATAATTGAGGGATCGCTTAATGCTGTGTTATCTAGGGCAAGGGAGCGCGTACAGCATGGCAAGCAGATAGGCAAGCACCAGCTTATACAAAAGCACATAGCAGAAATAGCACAGAACCTTGAAATGGCAAGGTGGCCTACCTACTTTGCCGCAATCCAAAGAGCAGATTACGAAAAGAACATTGCAGACAAGGCACTCATCGAGGAGGCAGAGTTGCGTACGGCCTTGGCAAAGAAAATTGCATCAAGGTTAGCTTTTGAATCTGCGGATCATGCAGTTCAGGTATTCGGCGGATTTGGCTACTCGCTTCTCTCTCCTGCAGGTCCTTTATTCTGCGATAGCCGGGTTACGCGAATTTATGAGGGTGCTGATGAGATAATGGAGCTTAAGATTGCCTCAGAAGTCCTTGGAAAGGGATACGAGGCATATAGTTAGGTGGAAAAATGCCAATACGTGAATACGATGGAAAAGTGCCAAAAATAGACCAAACCTCATACATAGAGCCAAGCGCGAACATAATCGGCGAAGTTATACTTGGGAAAGACACGAGCATATGGAACGGAGTTGTATTGCGCGGCGATATGCACTACATAAAGATAGGCAAGAATTCAAATGTGCAAGACAATTCAGTCATGCACGGCACTGCAAACAAGTATCCTACAATAGTCGGTGACAATGTGTCAGTTGGTCACAATGCAATAGTGCACGGGTGCATTGTGGGAAACAATTGCCTTATCGGTATGGGTGCAATAATCCTCGAAGGCGCGGAGATAGGGGACTGGTGCATTATAGGCGCTGGCGCCGTAGTTCCTGAAATGGCCAAGATCCCAAGCGGCAGTATCGTACTTGGAATACCTGGAAAAGTAGCAAGGAAGGTCACTAAGGATCACAGAGCAAGGATAACAAGGAACTGGAAAGTCTACGTCGAGTTAAAGAATAACTATATGAAAGGAAGCAAGGGCTAGTGATTCAATAATCGTAAAAGCCCTTAGATGACTTTCTTCCCAGCCTGCCTTCGCCTACTAATTTCTCAAGCAGAGCGGCAGGCTTGAATTTTGGGTCATTTGTCTGCAGGTATATGGCATTCATTATGTCTTTGCATACATCTAGCCCTATAAAGTCGGCAAGCTCGAGAGGCCCCATTGGATGGTTGAATCCAAGTTTTGCTATAGTGTCTATCGCTTCCTTTGTAGCAACTCCCTGGTCAAGCGCATTTATCGACTCGTTAAGGTATACCATAAGTATCCTGTTTGATATGAAGCCTGGAAAATCATTAACCTCTACAGCCACCTTCCCGAGCCCCTCACCGAATTTTCTGGCCTTTTCCATAACGACCGAAGAGGTCTTCTTGCCCCTTACTACTTCTATCACCTTCATGACTGGGGCAGGGTTGAAAAAGTGAAGCCCTAGGAACCTTTCAGGGATCTGGAGCGTTTTTGCAAGCGCATCTATGGATATCGAAGAGGTATTGGTTGCTATTATCGTGTCATCACGCACAGCATTCTCAACCTTTTCAAGAACTACTCGTTTTGTCATAAGATCTTCTGGCACTGCCTCTATTACGATGTCCACTTCTTTTATGTCGTTCATACTGCTTGTGGTCTTAAGATGCGATAAGTAAGAATCACGTTGCTCCTGTGTCATCTTTCCTTTAGAAATGGCCTTTTCAAAGCCTGCCTTTACCCTTTCAAGCCCCGCAGCAACAGACTTCGCGCTCTCGCTTACCATAATTGCATCATGATTTGCAGTTATTACTACCTGGGCTATTCCTGAGCCCATAGTCCCTGCGCCAATTATCGCTATTTTCATAAACCCACCAAGCACTATGTCCTGCTCACAACCATTGCAGCCGCCCCGCCGCCCCCATGGCACAAAGTTGCAAGCCCAGTCTCTTTTCCACGGTCTTGAAGTGAATATACCAGAGTGGAAAGTATGCATGCTCCGGTTGCTCCAAGAGGGTGCCCTATTGCAGTTGCGCCTCCATTCACATTAAGGCGGCTGCGGTCTATGCCAAGCTCCTTTACTACCGCAAGGGTCTGTAAGCAGAACGCCTCATTTATTTCTATCAGATCAATGTCATCGATTTTAAGATGCGCTTTTGAAATAGCTTCCTTCACTGCAGGCACAGGTGCCATCCCATATCTGTCTGGGGCACTGCCTGAAGATGCGAATGAGTCTATCTTTGCAAGGGGCTTCAATCCATATCTCCTAACCGCCCTATCAGACATCAGCAAGACAAAAGACGCACCGTCGCTTAGCTGCGAAGCATTTCCTGCAGTTATTGTTCCATTCTCTGCAAAGACCGGCTTGAGCGCAGCAAGCTTTTCAATAGAAGTATCCCTCCTTATTCCCTCATCGGTACTCATGACGTTTCCATTTTGGAGCTTTATTGGTATTATTTCCTGCTTAAACTTGCCTGAGTCAGTTGCTTTAGCAGCCTTCTTGTGGCTCTCAAGTGCGAATTGGTCCTCCTCCCGCCTTGTTATTTTGTACTCTCCTGCAAGCTTTTCCGCAAGAGAGCCCATGTGGAGATTGCTATAGCAGTCCATAAGCCCCTCGCTAAGCATCTCGTCTACAAGTTCAAATTGTGCAGGCTCAATCCCATTCTGCTTAAGCTTCTCAAGAAAGTCTGCAAGCTTAACATTCCCGAACTTCTGAAACTGCCTTACTCCGTGTATTGCAAAAGGCGCATTGGACATGCTCTCAATGCCTCCAGCCAGAACAATATCTGCGTCTCCTAATGATATGGATTCTGCCCCAAGGCTCACTGCCTTAAGGCTTGACGCACAAACCATGTTTACCGCATATGCCGCTATCTCATTAGGGAGCCCTGCATAAACGACGGTCTGTTTTGCAAGGTTCTGCCCCAAACCTGCAGATATCACATTGCCGACTATCGCCTCGTTTATGTCTCTTGCATCTATTTTTGTGCGATTTAAAATTCCTTTTATGACTTCTGATCCAAGCATGGGCGCAGAGATGTCCTTTAAAGATCCAAGAAACTTGCCTATCGGACTTCTTGCAGCGTCAACTATGTACACCTCTGCCATTAATATCCTACTCAAAGTCTGGTTTACTTCTCTCAAGAAATGCGCTAACCCCCTCTCTCCTGTCAGGATGGCTGAAGGATGAGAGGAAAGCGTCCTTCTCCGCCTTATCATTTATTTTCGCATTAGCATTTATGGCAGACTTCGCATTCTTTACTGCATTATGGCTGTTCTGATTAATTCTCATTGCTAAGGCCTTCGCAGAAGATAGCACATTGCCGTCCACAATTTTGTTTAAAAGTCCTATCCTGTAGGCCTCACTTGCATTTATTGTGTCGCCTGACATTATCAACTCCTTTGCATTCCCAATCCCAACAAGATTTGTAAGCCTGTAAGTACCGCCCCCGCCAGGAATTATGCCCAACCTGACTTCAGGCTGCCCAAAAACAGAATTCGGCGATGCTATCCTGATGTCGCATGCAAGTGCAAGTTCGCATCCGCCTCCCAAGCAATACCCATTTATTGCCGCAATCACCGGCTTATCAAGCTCCTCAATGCTGTTGAAGATTGAATGCACTCTGTCAACAAACAATCCTGCATCCTTCTCATTCTTCAGGCTGCTCAGGTAGTTTATGTCAGCTCCAGCACAAAAAGCCCTTTCTCCTGCTCCTGTTATTATTACAGCCCTGCACGAATCCTTGTTCAGCAATTCTACTATGCTTTCAAAATCATCAATCATGTCCCCGTCTATGGAATTGAGCTTGTCTGGCCTATTGAGTGTAATTGTTGCTATCCTGCTGCTTATGCTTACAATGATGCTTTTGTAGTCCATACCTCATCAAACATAGTATATTATCCTCTCAATAGATTTATAAGCTTCAATTTGCCTGAGACGGCAAACCTTTTTGCACCAATAAGAATCCCAAAATTTGCATGGCATGCTTTCAAGCTAGTTCAACACAAAACCGCACAATTGCCAAAGACTTGCGCGGCCAAAATGGAGGCGGCGCAGGCAGGGACAAAAACTGGCGAAGCTATGGAGAAAGCCCCCATCCATCCTAGCCCGCAGAACAGAATTCAAAAAGTAGAAAACCTATTAATGAGCGGCCATGCCGCCTATGTGGCAAACGCAGCCATGGCATCAATCCCTGACGGATTCGACTCGCACAAATTCAAGCCCTTTTATAATAGGCTGCGCAGAAAATGCTCAATTATAACAGATGCCTTTTGCCACTGCAAACAACAAGAGATCAAGATCGTGAAGCTGACAGCTAGAGCGTCAAAAATGCCCAATAAACCATAACATTAAGTACGGTGACCACAACCCCTACCTTTGCAAAATCAAAGAACGATAACGTCTGATTATGCCTCTTCTCTGCATTTTGTATTATTATCACATTGCTTGCTGCGCCCAGGATAAAGAGGTTCCCTGCAATTGTGCTACCTGCGGCAAGGGCCATTGCTGCCCGTGCAGATATGTGCGTGTATGCAATTAGCTTCAGATAGATGATCACCATGGGCACATTCGATACCAGCTGGCTGCCAATTACGCTTGCAATGAGTATGGTCGGTATGCTTTCTATATTCACGTTCAGCTTCCCAAGCAATGCCTGGAAAAATCCACACTGCCATACGCTGCCTACAAGTACGAACAGCGCAACGAAGAAGACTATAGTTGTCCAGTCAATGTTTTTAATTATTGAAAACCTCCTTTTGCTAAAAAGCACTATTGGCAATGCTGAGATCACTGCAATGTATGCAAGGTTAAAGCTGACCGGTATCCCCAGTTCTATTACCAATATGCTTGCCAATATTGATACAGCAAGCAGCACTAGCGAAATTTTTGAGGCCAAGGCAAGCTGCCTGTCCTTTATTTCTACATTTGCATGTATGAGCGGCTTTGAATGGAACTCTTTCTTGTAAAATGTCCTCAGAACAAGATATGCAATAAAGAGGTTAATTACGGTAGGTAGTAAAAGGTAAGAGAAGAAGGCTACGAATGGACTCTTGCCAGCAATTCCATTTGATGCGATCAGCAGATTCTGCGGATTGCCTATCGGACTTGCCACGCTTCCTATCGTAATTGCAAATGCGAGAGTTAACAGCATAAGTTTGGGGCTGATCTTTTCCCTAGATGCAAAGAGCAGCACTACCGGCGTCCCGATTATCGCCATTGTGTCATTAAGCAAGAACATCGATCCAAATCCCATCGAAAATAGAACCAGTATCACAAACAAATCTACAGAATGCGCCTTTCTGAAAAGCAGGTATGAAAGATGCTGTATGTATCCGCTGGAAGTTATGGCCTCGCCTACAATAAAGATGCCTATAAGGTAGGCTATTACGGTAGGGTCAACATACGATGCGGCAACCTGCAGTGATACCTGCCCGGTCAGCAGCACGATTATTGCTCCTGCAAGCACTATCTGCCAGATCTTTAGCCTGAACCTGCCTATCTGCCTAATGGCGATCAGTACGAATACTGCAAAGAGAACAATCACTGAGAGAGGAGGCAAGTACATGGTTTGATAACGTAAGCAAACCTAAAATAGTTATTTCTGTTTGTCAATCAGGGCAAGCTTTGCTATCATTGCCTCCAGCTGTATGCGCTCATTAGCCCCTTCAACTATCCTGAAGTTGTAGTCGCCAATTGCGCTTATAAGTTTGAGCTTGAGCCTGTCTTCAACTTCAAGATTAAGCGCTTCTCTGTGGCACTGCACTAGTATGTCTTCTCCGCTCATCCCGTAGGACAGAAATAGCGTGTTGAGTTCGTTCCTTGCCTTTGAGAAGTCGCCCCCAAGCGCATATTTCAGCATCGCCACTACCTCCTTAGGCCTAGCCTTTGATGCAATCTCATAGATTGCTGTCTCATTAATATTGGAATTGGATATTGCTGCGCCCTGAAGCGTGTTTGTTATCTTCCTCAAGTCTCCCTCGCTTACATAAATAAGGGCATCAACCGCCTTCTCATCGATCTTAAGCTCTTCTCCATTGCCTATCCGCTGTATATACTCTCGCATCTCGTCCTCTTTCAGGGGCTTGAACCTCAATACGACACACCTGCTCTGTATGGGCTCGATTATCTTGCTTGCGTAATTTGCGCTAAGTATGAACCTTGTAGTCCCAGAGTACTTCTCCATCGTCCTTCTTAATGCATGCTGAGCCTCTGAAGTAAGCGCGTCTGCCTCGTCAAGGAATATTATCTTCACAAGGCCGCTCGAAAGAGGCATGGTCTTTGCAAACTCCTTCACCCTTCCCCTTACAACATCTATTCCGCGGCTGTCTGATGCATTAAGTTCAAGGAAAGCCTGGTTTAAGGACTCCCCGTAAAGTTCCCTTGCCAGCGCCATGGCAGAAGTGGTCTTTCCGACTCCTGCAGGCCCAGAAAATATCATGCTCGGAAAGGACTTCTCCTTTACAAACGCCTGCAGCCTCTTGACTATCGCCTTCTGGCCTATGACCTCTCCCAATTTTGAAGGACGATATTTCTCCGTCCATTGCTGATCAAGTATCTCCACAGAAAATTCCCCGAGCAATAGCCGAAATACTATGGTACTTACATGCTTTTATTAATTTGCTAGATATCTGGCGCAATCGCAGCAACAGACTACGCAAAAATTTTATAGTGGGTATTTTTATACTTTTTAAGGCAAGCCAACTATGTAAGCATGGACCTATGCAGCACCTACATAGACGGTTTTGACCCATTGGTAGGGGGCGGATTCACTCGCGGTTCTGTTGTTCTTGTCAGCGGAGGTCCAGGCACCGGAAAGACTATTTTCGGTTTGCAGTTCCTATATAATGGGGCCATGCACGCAGAGCCAGGGCTATTTCTATGCACCGAGTCCACTCCAGATGCATTAAGGCAGGAGGGAGCCTCATTGGGCTACGACCTGCAGAAATTAGAGCAGATTGACAAGATAAGATTCCTCCAGCTTCCATTCGACCGTTCAAAGTTCAGCTTCTTAAGGGACGTTGCAGATGAGGCCAGGAAGATAGGCGCAAAGCGCATAGTCTTCGATAGCCTTGCCACGATGTACATACGCCTTGGGAGATTTCTGCCCCTTTGGGGAAGGGAGACAGACCTTATAGCAGACCAGTCTACCCAGGCTGCAGAAAGAATAATCGAGACCATGAACAAGATGGCGGTTTCGCACAGCATAATAGAGCAGCTAAGGGCAATAGGCACAACTACCCTAGTATCAACCTTCGGCTCAAATGACCCTGGAGTATTGTCATCAGACGGCGCAAGCGAATACCTCTCCGATAGCGTTGTGCAGCTCTTCAACCTTCCAATCGGGATAAAGTACGAAAGGAGCATACGCATCGTAAAATTGAAGAATGCCGCAAGCAGCCAGTACATGCACCGCTTCGAGATTACCCCAAAAGGTATACTTGTAGAGCCGCTTGACATGCTATAAACAGGCAGAACGTCCGATACCCAGGGAAGGCACAAAGTTTTAATATGCTAATGCGAGCCTAAAAATTAGGCGATCAGAATGGCAGAGTTTGACAATACGATAGACTATACTGCATACCAGGTAGGGGACAGGATATCCTTTTCAGACAAGAGCGGAAGGCAGATTGCAATTGTAAAGCCTGCGCTCAAACCAAATATATATGAAATAGACAATCCAAGCGGACAGAATATGGGTTACATGACGGGGTGGGCAGATCCCGCAGTAGCGATATCAGGAATTCCTATTTCAGCCTCTTCAACAATAATAAAGCTTTACGACAAGGAGAACGGCCCGCAGGTAGGAAGCATGGCAGTTACCCCACAATCTATTCTTTCAACGCAGATAGTGATTAGCTTGCTGGACTTCAGGGACAGAATACTTGCCATAATAGCAGAGACCGCGCAGAAGGCGAGCGGTAAGTATGCAATAAAGGACCAGAAGGGACAGCAGTTTGCAGAGGTAAGCAGGATAAACAATAACTACCTGATAAAGATCGGTACGCCAAACATAGTGCCCGACATCTTCATGGTAAAGCTTGTAACTGCGCTGATGC
>JAGWHH010000021.1 GCA_028866935.1 Microcaldota archaeon
GTACCTGATAGCCTATCTGATGTGACCCTACATGTACTTTGACGATGGTGATACTATGTAAATGTCAACTCCCTAACATAATGTAAGTAATAATCCTTATTATTCTTACTGTTTACTGCACCTGCTACAAAAACAGCAAGAATGTAATGGCCTGCAGCTTCACTCACTCTGGCAGCTGCAGTCTCCTGCGCACAGTACGCATGAGCCCTTTCCCCACACACTTGCATTCTTCATCCGCTTCATCTTCTAATACCCCCTTAAGCTTAAGCCCCGAGAGGGATTTGAACCCTCGACCTACTGCTTACGAAGCAGTCGCTCTGCCGGACTGAGCTAACGGGGCATGTCAGGCTTATAAATACTTAAATACTTATGCTTAAAGATATAAAGCTTAACAGAGAGCGAACTGATCTCATGCCTTCAGAAAATCAACCTAACTCTAATGCACAGCAAAGTCCGGGTCAGGGTCAGGAACCGCAGCTATCAGACGAAGAGAAAGCAAAGCGCGCAAAGATGCGGTTTCCTGAGCCGCCAACAGCACCAAAAGCTGCACCACAACCCAATCTTGAAGGAGATTCACAGACCCCGGCGCCACACCCGCCTCCAATATACAAATCAAACAACAGAATGCTGATCGGCTTAGGCGTAGCTGTAATAGTAATAATACTAATTATATTGCTGGTGCTTCCAAAAGGCAGCAACGTCTCAACCTCCACAGTAACAACAACCCTGGGATACTCCCCTGTCAGTTCATGCACGCAGATAAAGAGCCCAGGAACATACCTTCTTGTTAGCGATATACCTGCAGGAAACGGAAGCGGCGCATGCATAACCATAACTTCCAGCAACGTAAACCTGAATGGAAACGGCCACAACATCTACGGGCCAAGCAAAGCCTCGCCAAAAGGTTACACGTACGGGATATCCCTCGGCTCTGCATCAGGGGTTGTTATCCAAAACCTTACAGTATCAAAGTTTCCTTTCGGAATTTACTTCTATAATTCGAGCAACAATACAGTGGAAAATGTAACTGTGAAAAATGCAACAGTAGCAGGAATATACCTTCTGCCCGGCTCTGTGAGAAACCTGCTCACAAGAAACAAGCTCAACCAGATAAACGGCAGCCAGGGCGCGATATACCTTCAAGGCAACAACAACACGGTATCACGCAGCGCTATAGAATACAATTCATATTACGGGCTAATTGTTAACTCAACAGGAAACCGTATTTACAACAACACGTTGCTGGGCAATCCGGTTGATTTGAGCTGCCAATACAATTCCGGATACCGCACCTTCAACAAATTTGGAAATACCACGTGCTATGTAAATGACTATTGCAACTTTGCAACATGCACCCAGATAAACCTGCAGGAAACCCCCCAACTGGTGGTCCTTCACGGGGTTATAAACAGCTGCGGCGATATCGAGCAGCAGGGCACGTACGTACTGTCAAGCAACCTCAACATGGAAAATTATATCAACACCTCCCAGCAATCAACATTCCCATGCCTTACTGTAAGTGTATCTAATGTTCACATCAACTGCAACGGCTATGCCATATCAAATAGCAACTTCGGTATATTCTCCGCGAACCAGCTCAATGTATCTGTATCTGACTGCAAATTAAACAACAACAAATATGGGATATACCTTTTGGGCGCACTTAGATTCGGGCTCACCGGAATAACAGGCAATGGCAACACGTACGGGCTATACTTATACAACTCTACTCTTGGGAACCTCACTGACATCTCAATGCGTTCTGGTACTTACGGAATATACCTGAACCGATCCACATTCATCAGCCTTGCAAATGTGACTTCAAAGCAGAATACCTACGGCGCATTCATGGACAACAGCTCAACACTAACATTATCAAGCAGCACCTATGCTAACAACTCAAAGGACGATCTGTTCTGCCAGGCAAATGACTACAATACAACTACAAGCAGCCTTAGCGCAAGCCAGTGCGGCAGGACAGACTGCTCATGGGCCACCCAATGCGCAGTACACACCCTCCCTCAGCTTGTTGCAGTGGGAATATCCTCATGCACTACCATTACAGTGCCTGGGCCTTATGTTCTTACCGCAAACCCGATCTATCAGGGCAACGGCGATTGCATAAAGATAGCCTCAGGCAACGTTACAATCTCGTGCAGCAACCACACTATTAACGGTTTCGGCACAGGAACAGGAATTTACGCGAATGGCGTATCAAACATTGGGCTTTCACAATGCAAGTTTAGATCACTAAGCCAGGGGGCGGTGATACAGAATTCAAGCTCTGATACAGTGCAGAATATCTGGATGGACTCAGTTCATTCAGGATTGTCATTTGTGAATACTCCTGACCTTGTGTTATCAAACAGCACAATATACAACTACTCATCCTTTGCATATTCATTCAACAGCCTTAACCGCAGCACGGTTGTATACGACAATGCAACTCATGGCATAGGGAACACAACAAGCGCAGGCTTCGCCTTCGTAAAGGCATTCAACAATACGATAGAGAACGACACGGCAAGCAGCGGCTCAGGCTACGGATTTAACTTCCAGACTGTAAAGAACAACATAATAAAGAACAACACGGGCAATGGGAACAATGTGGACTTCATCTGCAGCCCTGATTCATCCGGGCTCTATGCTGATAGGGGCAACCTTAACTACGGTCTAGACAAAATAGGATGCAAGTGGCTAGTTGCTGTGCCTCCTACCAGCCTGCTGCAAATCCAATGCGTATTATTGAATTCCCCAAGCCAGATCTCGCTGAAGTATGACGCATGGTATCCGTTTGGAAATACCTGCTACAGCGTCATATCAAATGCTACGAACCATGCAACAAACACGCAGATTAACTGCAATGGCCATACGATATTCGCAGTAAACGCAGGCACGTTTGCAAGAGTGGTAAACACAAGCGCAGTAACAATTGAGAACTGCGTTCTTTACGGATTTAACACTGCAATAAATGCAACCTCAAAGACGCCACAAACAAACTTAGATCTCATTAATGATACAATAGGCAATACCACCACAGCAATCTCCTCAACAAATTACCAGTCTACTATAAGGAACAACTACATAACTAACTCCACTTACGGAATAGTGCTAAGCGTTGCAAACTCCAGCCAGCTTCAGAACAACCTGATTGCAAATGTCAATAACGGCATAACGATCAGCAAGACCAGCACTGTAAGCATAATAAACGACACAACAAGCGGAGGGTTTGGCGTATCGCTTTACAATGCGTCTTCCGTATCATTGCAATCCAGCAATCTTCACGGTTCAAGCAGCGGCCTTTACTGCTCTACATCCTCTGCGCCCAAGTCAAGCTTCAGTACTGACATGGGTGGCAACTCATGCTCAAGCACTAACTGCCTGTGGGTCACTTCGGCATCCTGCCCATATAATGCAAGCTCAGGCACATCAAAGCAGTCATTTTCTTCAGCTTCAAGCCCAAAGGCCAAGCAGACATTCCCGTCAGGAAGCTGCTATGTCTCAAGAAGCGGAAAACCGGCATTCGCAGGCACGTGCAACAATGCGACACCAATCTATGTGGCAATGCTGACAAATGGCACTACAATATCATCCAGCGGATCATCTAACAGCTCCACAAAACAGTACTCAGTAGCTTCATGGTTCTATCTGAGCAAGCCTTACCATAACTCAAGCGACAACGTAACCCTTAATTTCTCTGCAAATAAATGGTATTCGTTAGTGACGGCTCTAAACTATACAAACATAAACAAAGAGAATGAGAATGTGTACGTAAACGGCAACTACCTGCTCACAGCAAAAAGAATCCAGCTCTTCGCGCTGCTGGAATTCGCTGTTAATGCCGATTACAAATACATCTCCAATTACCAATACTACAATAGCTCAATTACGCAGCAGCAGGCAGCCAGGATCTATTCGGAAGGCCTAGGCGGCGCTCCGGCAAACCTATCTAGCCTAACTGGTTGGTTCCCGCTCAATGACAACACTCTCGATTACAGCGGCCGCAACCAGAACTTCGCATACTCTGGCCTTGCATTCACGAAATCCTTCACTCCCCCATGAAGTCTACAATACCGCAACCATGTAGCTAGCCTTATATATCTGCTAAGAACACAATCTTACACTAAATATGGTGAAAGATACGGAAAAGATAACCATACCCGAAGTAACAAAAGCCCTAAAGGGATGCGTAGATCCGGAGATAGGCCTTGACATAGTTGATCTCGGGCTGATTCAGGGAATAAACATAGACGACTCAAACAACGTAAAGGTACGCCTTACAATGACGAGCCCAATGTGCCCTGTAACAAGCGTAATACTCGCAGACGTGCAGCTAAGGATAGAGCACCTTCATGATATAGGAAACGTAGACATAGACCTTGTATGGGATCCTGCATGGAGTCCGGAAATGATAAGCGAGGAAGCCAGGATGAGCCTCAATGTCTAAGCAGTCCTTTTCTCGTAAGTGTTCATTGTTATATGGGCTTTGAAGGCTCCTAGCCGGCCAACACTCAAAGATGTCGGATAAGCTTCATATGTCTCCTTTGGAGGCGCGCTGCAATATTGGTCTTTTATAGGTAATTGTGAGACGCCCCAGCCTAGCTGCAGATGACATTTCAGAAATGTTTTTAAAAGTTATTAGCAGATATCAGTTCATGCCACAGGAACCATCAGGACAGGAGCCGTACAAGCCCAAACAATCAACTAGCGCAGTAAACCTTGTCAACGGATTGCCTCTTCGCCCTATCATTATAGCGGCAGTCATAATACTGGCCATTGTATTGGCATATTCCTTCCTTTCAGGGAACAGCCAGTCCTCAAGATATGCAAGGCTTGCGGCAGCGCTATCTGCAGGGAAACCTGTCACACTTGCTGCAGTTGCAAGCACGCTTAGTGCAAATACCGGCAGCCTGTCTGGCCTGATTAATTCAAGCTCAAACCTGAGCTACTCCGGAAGCGGAGGTTTAAGCGCCCAAATTACCGGGCTATCCCTAAGCATACCCTTTAGCTACGCCCTAACCGAGCAGACAAACGGCAGTTATTCTAGGGCAGATTCAAAGATTTCAATAATGCACTCAGCGCTATCTGAAATACTGATAAATACCCCAAACATCACTTACGAATGCAGCGATAAGAATCAGTCTTCGGGCCTTCTTTCAGGCATACTCGGAGGCAATCAGTCAAGCACTGGGACAGAGCATCCTGATTATGCATGCGTTGCATCAGCGCCTATCAATATCTCAAACTCGTATTCAATGCAGGCAAACGAAATAATTAACCGCATACTTAACAACTCGTTCATGAATGCCACTAAGGTAAGCTACACCTCAACCTACATGCACCGAAGCTGCATATTCATGGCAGGATACATATATTCCAACAAAATAAACCTTGGCGCATTAGTCAATACCAGTTCCAGCTCAGGCGCAGTATCTGGAACTCAAGCATCTCTCTTAGCACCAAATGATACGCTGTCATTTAAAGGGCCATACTCCCTTTGCGCATCGCAATCAGGCACCATATACAACTTCAGCTTCGCTCCAGTGGTTACACTAACCTCATCAGGCATTTCCGGTCCGCAGGAATACAATATCAGCTTTAATCTAAACGGCGCTGTAACTGCAATAGGCAAGCCAGCATCTGTTTCATACATTTCTTCTGCTCCATATCCAATCGTAAATGGCACATGTACTTCAGGGCAGGTCTACCTAAACCCGATTAACTACCAGGCCTCGTATTCGGATCTATATTTCAATTGCAATCAGGTAGACATGAATGGCTCAGGATACGTAAGGCTAAGCCTGTCACCTGCATCCAACCCTCTTGCGCTATACCTTAACTCCTCATCAGGCCAAACTCCTGCCGGTCCGGTAAAGATACTTGGGCTTGCCTGCACGCCACTTGCAAGCGCCAACTCCTCAGACTCATCATTCCAGCCGTTCTCAATTCCAAATGCATCTGCATTCCAGCCTGCAAACATCACCATAAATCCAGATGCACCTGCCACTTTGATATTCCAGTGCCATGTAAATGGCATTGTAAGGGATAAGGAATACGCTGCGCGTCTTTACGTGGTTGTAGCAGAAAACTCATCAATAGGCCCGCAGACCTCCTCAAGCGAGCTTGCTTCAATAAGCGTCTTGCCTACAATATCAGGGCTAATAGGCGCAAACAACAACACAGGCACTGTTGCCAGCAACGTATCTATAGGAAGCCAATCAAGCTTTAACTTCAATTTTACCACAACTACAGTCCCGCAACAAAATAGCGGCTACACAACAATACCACAGGGAGTTGATGCACTGCCCTACAATACAACAATACCAACGGCTGCGCAGGCATACATGTATCCAAACGTAGCCGTACCATACATAGTACTAGACAATCAGGTTAGCCCATTCTCAACCTACATCGTCTTAGGTAACCAGTATGCAAACAATCAGACTGCACAGATATTTGCCCAGTATCCGACCTTATCAGAGACATTCGGGCCTGGATCAGTGATAGTATCCTCAGAAGGCGCAACCAGAATACTGGTAGCAGGATGGAGCGCAAATGACACGGTCCGTGCAGGAAATCAGTTCATAAAGGCGCTTTTGTATGATGCAAGCTTCAACAACTCCACAAAAAGCCTTACCTGGTCAGATATACCGATAACCGACTCCAACGGGAATCTTCTTGTGCAGGTGGCAGTAGGCTCCCATGCCACGCCAACAGACTGGGCTGTTGCAGAGGAGATAGCATCTACACTAAAGAATCTATCAGTAAGCCAGTAACCAAAATCACGGCCCTCTACTGTTCCGATTCCCGCTTCCTCGCAGCAATGGTATAAACGCTATTATCCATGCCGAATAATCCAGCCCCTGCTGCGAAACAGCCTCACCTGCAGCACAAGATCCCCTATAAGCGGCGAATTGAATGCCCCTGAACAACCCCCCGGCTCCACTACATGGGCTGTCTTTAGGCGCGCCCTAACTAAATAAAGTCATTAGAGGTATTAGGGTCTATTTTTATCTTTAATTCAAAAAAAAGAAAAAAGGAAAAGAAAGGAAGAGGAAAGGAAAAGAAATCAGTTGTTCTTCTGCAGCTCCTTTATTCTCTCGGCTACTCCCTTTGCCTCCTTCTCAAGCCTTTGCTGATATTCCTTGAGGATCTGTATTTTCTCATCCTTTGTCAGGAAGTTTCTCATCCCGTACGTTCCGCAACTGCATTGTTCGTCGTACATAGTACACCACATATAGTATATCCTATAAACAAATATTTAAATACATAGTATGTCCTATATGTAACCACACACTCAATGATCCAAATGAACAGGAAGGTAATAATATTCCTAAGGCATGGGCAGAGCCTTACAAATGCCAACCGAATACTTAGCAGCGCAATCGATGGCTATCCTCTGACAGAACTAGGCAGGCAGCAAGCAGAAGAAGCAGCCAAGAGCCTGGCTGCCCTGCCTAATATAGACTGCATATATACGAGCCCTGTTCTTAGGGCATTAAATACTGCAAGCATTGTGGGCCAGGCAATAGGCATGGCTCCTGTAAAGAATGACGAGCTAAAAGAAAGGGGGCAAGGGATACTTGAAGGAAAGAATATACCTGATTACTCGGAGTGGAGATTCGACCCTTCAAACCAGCTTGAGCCGTGGGAGGACCTGAAGACAAGGATGTTCTCCTTCATGAAAGGCGCAAAGGGCAATGTCATAGTTGCAGTAAGCCATGCCGATCCTATAGCTGCCGCATGCGATTCAGTAGATGGAAAAGGGGAGTCTGAAAATGCGCAGGCCAGGCCTGCAAACTGCCACTTCAGCATAATAGACTTTAGCAGCAAAGAGGTCATCGCAAAGAATGCTGATGCAATGCATCAATCATTAATAAACCTCATAAACAATATTCAAAACAAGTGAAAGAATGGCATATGTAAAAGGCTGCGACATGCGGGGAATGCTCTCATTCCAGATACTCTGGCTATTGTCAAAGAAGGATATGCATGGCGAGGGGATAGCGGCAGAGATAGAGAGAAGGAGGGGAGAGAAGCCAAAGGCAGGAACCCTGTATCCGGCACTTAAGGATTTAAGCGGCAGAGGGCTTATACTCGGAAAGAAGTCAGGCAAGACGATAACATACTCGCTTACTTCAAAAGGAAAGGCAACCATGAAGGAGGCAAAGACATATTTCGTTAGGTGCTTTGGAGAGATACTTGCCAGCGGTTAATTTACCATTTAACGTGATTGTATGAAAATAGCTATGTTAGGTACCGGGGTCGTTGGAAAGAATTTGGCAACAAAGCTTGCGCAGCTTGGGCACGAAGTCAAGATCGGGTCCAGGACAAAGGATAACAAGAGCGCAACACAGTGGGCAAAGGAAAACGGCTCAAATGCGTCCGCAGGCACATTTGCAGATGCAGCTTCATTTGGCGAGATCATCTTTAACTGCACACACGGTGCAAATTCAATAGAAGCGCTGAAAATGGCAGGAGAGAAGAACCTTGGCTTTGCACGTAAACTCTAATCTGCACGTAAAGTCAAAAGGTTGCACGTAAACTATCAAAGACGCTTGTTTACCATCATCTTTCCTTCAAAGTCAATCCCTTCCCATTCATGAAGGAGCGTTCTTCCGATATCCTTGCTCTTTATCAGGTCAAACAAGGCTCGTTTCTCTCCAAGTATCCTGTTCCTGATGGTAAAGAACCCGAACTGACTCTCATAGGCTTCGTGTACTCGTGTGTATGAGGGTAGCTTCTCTGGAGAGTAGGTGTCCACTATGTCGTTTACTGTTGCCTTGTAGTCAGGAGGACAGTTGGTTGAACACTCTACACGATTCTCGTATCTTTGCCTATGCTCATTAGGAAAGTCAAGATATGCCAAAGAACCCCAGTCAAGCCTCTTCACATCTGGAGGCTCAGTAGGGTTAAAATGTGGATATGCCTTCAGCGAGAAGGAATCTATCCCATACATAGCAAGGAGGTGCATCAATGAAGTCTTCCCATCATTTGCAGAATACTTTGGTATTCCTTGCATATGAATCCACTTTGGTATGGTTGCATACCTTCTCAAGAGTGCTATCTTGGAATAGGCGTATTCTGGATTCGCATAAGGTATTATTACTCCTTCTATCCCAGATGTGCTGAATGCTAAGTCAAGCTTAGCTTCTACTATTGCCTTGCGCTGAGACATAGACACTCTGAGAAGAGCAAGCTTGTGCCCTTCAAACTCACTTATTGTCTTCAAGCCGTCCCTTACCCTATTAGCGAGTTGATTGATGCTAAGGTCGTTGCTGTCAAGCATTACTACTGCGTCATTTCCTTTCTGTACCTGCAACAACCGTTCTTCATTAGCATCTGATATCTTGACATCAGGTTGTATATTTGGCAGAAGTACCCTGAATGCATCTCTTTTCTTGTTTGCGCTCGAAGTTACTGTGGTCAGTTCCTTCTCATATACACTCTTGCTTCTTGTAATAGCTTCCAACCTCGGTTGGTCATAACTCCTGTTTATGCCGTATATCTGGGACTGGAAAGATATTGTCAGCCTGTTGTTTTCCCCTATTACTTGCTTGGCATGAAACAGGTCTGTTCCTGTCAAGAGCCTATGTGGAAATTCTATGTTTCCTACTCTCGTATTCTTGATTACGAGTGCCCTTGCAACTGTGCCTCCGCCTAATGTACTTGTACCCTCTATATCCAATTCGTTTACGGTCATTTTTTCTCCTCGTCTACCTCGACTACAAGCTCGTTTAGAGCCACGTCGTTATACATCATAACCAGCGAGTAAATTCTCTTCCGTGAGTCCTCAGGGTCTATCTCAATGTTTATCCAGCCAGCCTTCTTGAATTCAGACAATACCAGACTTACTATCTGGTCAGAATCATTGAAGTTCCTCTTAAGAAACTTACTAACCTCGTCAAAGCCGAACTTCTTAGTTCCATAATGCTTTGCCATAACCAAATACCTCCTATTCAACCACTTCGCCAACATTTTTGCCATACACATCGCCTCTTTTCACATAATAGCTATTAGCATAGCAAAGCTATTTAAGTGTTTACTTCAAAGCTCCGCTAAGATAGGTAAGAGAGATTAAGCTAAGAAGGTCGAAAGTTCGGAGAGGTGCGTATCAACTCGCTTGGCAAACCTTCTTTTCTGGGCTTGTTCCAAGTGTGAACAGTAACCTGTGTCCGTGTATCTCTTGCATGGTTTTTTGTGTTGCCAACTATCTTCAAAGTTATCCATATCTCCTATCAAATCAACGTCCTCCTTGTCCCATTTTTCAATAGAAGTAGTCACTTTTCTCCCTTAGGCAAAATAATTACTATGGCTGTCCTTCCGACGTATTCTCCGAGTCCAGATATGTGTCCGCTTCCAGTCGCAAAATTGTCCACGTTTTTCTTGAAGACAGCCTCGAAATCTATAGGCTTTTTTAGTGATAATTCTTGTCGTCGTTTCATATATATTATAGATATATTAAGTATATATAAAGCTATCGGAATGCAGTAGATAGATTTATATAACTGCTATGTACATAATATCTATGTAAATAACATAGGAATGATATTATGAACGACAGAAAATTTAAAGGAATGCAGATAGCAAGAACACAACAAATAAGGAAAACTGAAAGAGGATATATTGTCCCCTCACAAAACGGACATGGAACATATCTTGTAACAGAGGATAGACTATTTCCTAATATCAAGATATGCACTTGTCCTGACTATGAACTTAGGAAACAACCTTGTAAACACATCTTTGCTGTACAATGCTTCATAACAAAAGAGGTTGACAGTGAAGGGAATATTACCGTAACACAAATAAAGCGCATAACGTATGCTCAGGAATGGTCTGCCTACAATAAAGCACAAACCTCTGAATTGAAGTTGTTTGATGAGTTGTTAAAAGACTTATTAGAGAGCGTTCCAGAATCAATACAGAAGATGGGAAGACCAAGATTGCCTTTAAGAGAGCAACTATTCTGCTCTATAATAAAGGTTTACTCTCAGTTATCAAGCCGAAGAGCATCAATGCTGTATGCCTATGCTACCGATAGAGGTTTTATAGCACATAAGCCTTACTTCAATGTAGTATCTACTCTGCTGAATAGAGAAGACATAACTCCAATATTATTAGAGTTTGTTAAGAAAACAGCACTACCTTTAAGTACAGTGGAGACTGATTTTGCAGTAGATAGTAGTGGCTTTAGAACTACGAGTTTTAATGTCTATTGCAAGGAGAAGCATAAAACAACTCAGACTCACAAATGGTTAAAGGCGCATATTTGCATAGGCACAAAGACGAATGTAGTAACCAGCGTGGTTGTGAGCGATGAACATGTCAATGATAGTCCTCAATTTATTCCCCTTGTAAATGCAACTGTTGACGCTGGATTTGCTGTGCATGAGGTTAGTGCAGACAAGGCTTACAATTCAACAGATAATTACAATGTGGTTGATAGTATTGGTGGAGTTGCTTACATACCCTACAAAAGCAATACTACAGCTACTGTAGGCAGAACTGGGAATAAGGGAAGATTATGGCGTAAGATGTTTCATTACTTTAAATTAAACCAAGATGAGTTTTACGAACATTATCACAAGAGGTCTAATGTAGAGACTACATTCTCAGCGATAAAGAAGAAACTCGGAGAGACGATAAAATCTAAGAACAGAACAGCACAAGTGAATGAACTATTATGCAAGATAATAGCATACAATATAACAGTTCTTATTCAAGAAATACACGAATTAGGAATAGAACCGAAATTTGTATTTTAGCTTTTTAGAGCTTCTGAAACTTCAGGCGAAAAGGCAAGACCTATGCCTGTCTTCAGAGCTTCGGTCATCTTTGTCTTAGCTATTGATACCAGCCCGTTACCAACATCATCAGCGATAGAATCTGACCACACCTTTGACAAGAAATTACTATTTGCGGTTATTTGCATACCAAACCTTGTAACTCTTAATGCCTGCTCTAAAGAGTCTTGATCAAGTTCAAGAGGGTCGTTGAACTTAGCGAAATTCCTTTTAGGAGTTAAGAGCGCTTTAATATGCGTTGCTATTGGTGTTTTTACCTCTGGAGGTACGCTCATAGTCAAGCCTGCTTTTAGTCCCTCTTCATATAATCTTTCGGCTGTTAGTGGTATACCTTGGTTTATACAATCTACAACTGCGTTTGACCATACCGTTGAAAGATTAACGCCTGCTTTAAGTGCGCTTGTAGCTATTGCTACCGCATCTCTAAGTGAAGATTCAGATATTTCCAGTGGGTCGTTATATTTAGAAAAATTCCTTTTAGGTGTTAGTATTCCAGAAACTCTTGCCTCAGTTTCTTGCCTCTCTGATACTGACCCACCTCTAACCTCTGATTTAAGCTCTCTTGGTCTTACTCCGTGTCCCTCTGCAAATACCATTTTACCACAGTAGTATTGTGACTTTTCTCGTATTTAAGCATTACTAATTGAGCAGTTTATAGGTAAAACTCTGTTATTTCGATACTTGCACTTAAAGTCTTTATTTTGCACTTTTAGTCTGCACTTAAAGTGCTTTTACGTGCAAAGCTAAGAACCTTAATGGGAAGGTGCTGGTAGACGTAGCAAACCCCCTTGACTTTTCAAACGGAAGCATGAAGCTCTTTGTAAGCAATACTGACTCATTGGGAGAGCAGATTCAGCGTGAATTCCCTAAGGCCAGGGTGGTCAAGGCGCTAAATACCTTGAACACATCTATTCAGGTCAATCCAGGCCTGCTTCAAGGCGAGCATGATTTATTCATTTGCGGAAATGACAAAAAGGCGAAGGATGAGGTCACAAAGATACTAAAGAGCTTTGGCTGGAAGAGGGTTATAGACCTAGGTGATATAAAGGCATCAAGGGGTATGGAGGCTATACTATTGCTGTTCATGCCTCTAAACCAGGCGTTTCCAGATGGTTACTTCAACTACCATATCGTGAGTAAGAAGAAATCCTAGACCTGGTCTATCCCATCGATTGGCTGCCTTACGCTCTGCCTTCTCCTGCGTATAAGGAGAAGGATTAGCAACAGTACAGCCAGCACTGCAAGAAGTATCCAAGGCCACAGCACTCCAAATATGGCGCTTGATGTGGTTGTCGTACCGATAGGTACCTGTGGCTCTACCTTCTTTATCGGAGCCTGCACAATCACAGTAACGTTGTTTGATCTTCCTGCAAGGTGGTCTACTGAATCGTTCACCACAACATAATAGGCATAGCTTGTTGCATCAAGCCCTAGCCTGAGGTAAAGCTGCCTGTAAGTCTGGATAGGCATTGTTACAGGAGTTCCTGTACTGTCA
The DNA here is from genome assembly GCA_028866935.1 of Microcaldota archaeon. Taxonomy (GTDB): domain Archaea; phylum Micrarchaeota; class Micrarchaeia; order Micrarchaeales; family CABMGC01; genus JAJZNA01. Next base: position 13,303 of record JAGWHH010000021.1, read on the forward strand.
TTGTACCACTGGTACGTATATACTCCAGAGCCCCCCGTTACGTTTGCCTGCACTAATATCGTGTTGCTTTCAGTTCCTGTGACTGACTTTGGAATTGTAACGTTAAGTCCAGGCTTTGAATTGATGTTTATCGTATTACCTGCCGTATTGGTGTTGTTTGTGCCTGGCAGCGTGGACGTTGAGCCTCCAGCGCCATTTCCATGCCCCTGCGAGCACAACTCAAGTGCTATTGTCTGTATTATCGGTATGTAAGACAGGTGCGCAAGCTCGATTGTATAGTTGCCATTTGGCTGCGAGAATGTCACAGTGCTGTTTGGCGTAAGAGTCATTCCCTGGCCATTCACAGTGACTCCGGCGCTTGTTGGCGTAATGAAGTTCTCAACTATGTTGAATGTGCGGTTGTTGAGCTGGAATGTTACTTGATTGAGCTGCGTCATGTTTGATATTGTAACGCACTGGCCGTTGTTAGTGATTGTAGGCGCATACCCTCCACCGCCTCCTCCGCCACCACCACCGCCTCCGCCACCACCACCGCCTCCCCCTCCGCCACCGCAGTTAGTGCATGGCGCCTGGTTTACTGTAATGAGGGCATTTCCAGATATTGCAATGTTGTTTGGAGATGTTCCTGCATCCGTTACTGACACTGAGTAATCAAAAGTCCCTGTAGCTGATCCTGGGACACTAAGCGTGCTTGATGTGGCTCCGGTTATTGCAACTGCAGATCCGCTTGTGTCATTGTACCACTGGTATAGGAAGTTGCCTGTGCCTCCTGTTGGGGCTGCTGTGAGCGCCTGTGAGCTTCCTGTATTTATGGTTGCAGTTGTAGGCGTCACATTTACGCCCAGTACGTTTCCTACCACTGTTATTACTGAATTTGCGCTTGCAATTGAATTATGTGTGTCGCTTGCGTAGACCATTATCATACCAGGCCCATTCACGGTATATGCGCAAGTGTTCATGTTGCTGCATGACGTTAACGTGACTGTGTTTGCTCCATATATGAATGACCAGACATATCCATTGTACGGCGGAACTCCTCCAGTTGCTATAGAATTTAGCGTAAGCGTTTGTTCCATATCTACCTTCGGATTCAGTGGCGTGATAGTCATGTTCAATTGCATCACTGTAACGTTCGCTTTCACTGTTGCCCTGGTCGAATTGAATGCGTAGGCAGCAGTTGTGCCTGTATCCGTAACTGCCGCATAGAATGTGTAGTTTCCTGCAGCCTTTGGCACAAAGTTGTACGAAACCATCCCGTTATAAGAGACCGCCGGGAATGTCGCAGCCACGGTCCTGTTATTTGCATATATTATGTTCACTGTATAAGGCCCAACTCCGCCGGTGGTCTTCACTGTCAGCATATCGTTCTGGTCTATCTCGCCTATCTGGTTTGCCGCGCTCAGAACTGAAGCAGGGGCTGTTGATACAATGACAGTTGCAAAAGATGAGTTTGAATGCTCCCCTGCAGAGTCGTTCACATGCACTTCGAAGTAATACCTGCCTATTGGCGTGGAGTTGTTTGTCGAGAAGATGCATGAGTTAGAGTGCGGACTTGCGCACAGGCTCGTTGGAGTAGGCTGCACTGATGGGTTTGTAGAGCTATACCAGCTGTATCCGTAAGGCATTGCGCCTCCGCTCGTCTGGTTCTGTATGATTGTTGCGCGCTGTCCTTGGTCCTCGTACTGCACTGCCGGCTGCGGTCCAGAGCCAAGGCTAAACTTTGCATATGTCACCGTAATGCTTCCATGCCCAGTTGCCTTCTGCCCTGCGCTGTCGGTGACAGTTACAAAGACTGTGTTTGCGCCAAGTACCGTCCCTGTGAAATAAAGAGTATTGGAATTGTCTGATACAGGGTTGCCGTTCTCAGTCCATGAATACGCGGTATATGGCTTGGTTCCTCCTATGACATTGGCAACTACGTTTTCTGACTGCCCTATATCTATTGTCGAATTTGGTATTATTATGGCCGGCGAACCAAATACAATGGCGTTATCTGTCGTCACTGTGATCTTGGTCGAATTGAATGCGTAGGCAGCAGTTGTGCCTGTATCCGTAACTGCCGCATAGAATGTGTAGTTTCCTGCAGCC